>NZ_JBSFVD010000001.1:0-39721 GCF_053592135.1 Streptomyces sp. NPDC002784
GAGATGGTCACCGACGAGGAACGCGACTACATGTGGGCCGAGTACGCCAAGGACCCCCGCATGCGCGCCAACATCGGCATCCGCCGCCGCCTCGCGCCCCTGCTGGACAACGACCGCAACCAGATCGAGCTGTTCACCGCCCTGCTGCTGTCGCTGCCCGGCTCGCCGATCCTCTACTACGGCGACGAGATCGGCATGGGCGACAACATCTGGCTCGGCGACCGCGACGCCGTCCGCACCCCCATGCAGTGGACGCCGGACAGGAACGCGGGCTTCTCCACCGCCGACCCCGGCCGGCTCTTCCTGCCCACGATCATGGACCCGGTCCACGGCTACCAGGTGACCAACGTCGAGGCGTCCATGGCCTCGCCGTCGTCCCTGCTGCACTGGACCCGGCGCATGATCGAGATCCGCAAGCAGAATCCCGCCTTCGGACTCGGCTCCTACACCGAACTCCCGTCGTCCAACCCGGCCGTGATCGCGTTCCTGCGGGAGTACGAGGACGATCTCGTCCTGTGCGTGCACAACTTCTCCCGGTTCGCCCAGCCGACCGAGCTGGACCTGCGCGAATTCAGCGGACGGCATCCGGTGGAGCTGTTCGGCGGGGTGCGATTCCCGGCCATCGGGGAACTCCCGTACTTGCTGACGCTGGCGGGGCACGGCTTCTACTGGTTCCGCCTCCGCAAGGAGAACTGACTCCCACAAGCCCGGCGGGGCGGTTTCCTCCGCCCCGCCCGGGGCACGCATCACTAACACCCCGACCACCCCCCGGGGAAAGGACGCGACGCCATGTCGGAAGCCGTCATCCGTACGCTCACTTCGACTCCGGGTTTCCTTGCGTCCCTGGACCCCTTGTTGCGGGAGTGGCTGCCGCGGCAGAGGTGGTTCGCCGGGAAGGGCCGGCCGGTCACCGGGTTCTCCCTGGTCGCCGCCACCGAGCTGCTGCCGGCCGACGGCCAGCTGGGCCTGTACCACCTGCTGGTCCGCGCCCATCAGCCGCTCGTCCTCGGCGCCGAGACGCACCCCGGAGACTGCTACCAGCTCCTCATAGGCGCGCGCGAGGCGCTGCCGCCCAGGCTCGCGCCCGCGCTGATCGGACACGTGGAGGAGGGCCCGCTCGCCGGACGCACGGTGTACGAGGCCCTGTACGACCCCCGGCCCGCCGAACTGCTCCTGGAGGCGCTGCGCACCCAGGCCCGGATCGGCGGGCTGCGTTTCGAGCGGGAGCAGGACCAGGAGATCCGCCCGGGCCTGGTACCGCGCGTGATGACCGCCGAGCAGTCCAACTCGTCGATCGTCTATGGCGATACGTTCATCCTGAAGCTGCTGCGCCGGGTCGTGCCCGGCGTCAACCCCGACCTGGAGCTGCCGCTGGCGCTGGCCCGCGAGGGCTGCCCCCGGGTCCCGGCGCCCACGGCGTGGATCCGCGCCGAGCAGTCCGGGGAGCCGTACGTCCTCGGGGTGCTCCAGCCCTTTGTGCAGGGCGCCTCGGACGGCTGGGATCTGGCGCTGCGCGAGCTGGCCAAGGGCGAGGACTTCGCCGCGGAGGCGCGGGCGCTGGGGCGGGCCACCGCCGAGGTGCACACCGCGCTGGCCCGCGCGCTGCCGACCGTGACTCTCGGCCGTACCCAGCTGGAGCTGATGGTCCACGGCATGCTGGAGCGGCTGGACTCGGCCACTCAGGCGGTGCCCGCGCTGCGGCCGTACGCGCCGGGGCTGCGGTCGGCGTTCGAGGCGCTCGGCAGCCTGGCGGCCGAGGGCCGCACCTGGACCGCCCAGCGCGTCCACGGGGATCTGCACCTCGGCCAGTGCCTGCGCTCGCCCGCCGGGCAGTGGTCACTGATCGACTTCGAGGGCGAACCGGCCAAGCCGCTCGCCGAGCGCCGTATGCCGCAGCCCCCGCTGCGGGACATCGCCGGGATGCTGCGCTCCTTCGACTACGCGGCCCACTCGGCCGACCCGGCCGTGCCGGACTGGGCCGAGACCTGCCGGGCCGCCTACTGCTCCGGGTACGCCGAGGTCTCCGGCGTCGATCCCCGTACCGATCCCGTGCTGCTGCGGGCGTGCGAGACGGACAAGGCGATCTACGAGGTCGTCTACGAGGCCCGCCACCGTCCCGACTGGCTTCCGGTCCCGCTGTCGGCCGTGCGCCGCCTCGCCGCGGACGTCGGCGCCCCGTCCCCGCTCACCTCACCCTCGTCGAGGAGGCTCCACCCGTGACCCCCCGCCCCCCGTCCCCCGGTTCCGATCCGCACCACTCGGCCGAGCAGACGGCCGAGGAGATGAGCGTCGCGAAGAAGGCAGCGGCGGCGAAACAGGCTGCCGACAAGAAGAGTCCGGCGAAGAAGGACGCCGCTCGGAAGGACGCTGCGCGGAAGGCGAAGAAGACCGCGAAGAAGGTGGCCGCCAAGGCGGCCGGTGGCACGTCGGCCACCGTGAAGAAGACCGCGGCGAAGAAGGACGCGGCGAAGAAGGCGCCCGGCACCAAGTCCCCGGCCGGGAACCCCGCCAAGGCCCTCCCCCCGGAGCCCGTGCTGGAGCCCGCGCCGGTGGCCGCGCCGGTGGCCGCGCCGGTGGCCGCGCCGGTGCCCGCCCCGGTGATCGCCGTCTCCCCCGCCGTGGACGCCGACGACCGGGCCCGTCTCCTCGCCGGCACCCATCACGCTCCGCACTCCGTGCTCGGCGCGCACCCCGTGCCCGGTGGCGTGGCCTTCCGGGCCTTCCGGCCGTACGCCCGTTCCGTGACCGTGCTCGCCGGGGAACTGCGGGCCGAGCTGCACGACGACGGCGAGGGCTTCTTCTCGGGTCTGCTGCCGCTGCCGGACGTGCCGGAGTACCGGCTGCTCGTGACGTACGAGGACACGGAGCTGCAGACCGAGGACCCGTACCGCTTCCTGCCCGCGCTGGGCGATCTGGACCTGCATCTGATCGGCGAGGGCCGGCACGAGCAGCTGTGGCGGGCACTCGGCGCCGAGCCGATGACCCACCAGGGCGTCGACGGCACCCGGTTCACGGTGTGGGCGCCGAACGCGCGCGGGGTGCGGGTGGCCGGGACCTTCAACTTCTGGGACGGCGCCGGGTATCCGATGCGGTCGCTGGGCGGGACCGGGGTGTGGGAGCTGTTCGTCCCGGCGATAGGCGAGGGCGAGCTGTACAAGTTCGACATCACCCGGCCCGACGGTTCCCGCACCCTGCGGGCGGACCCGATGGCCCGCCGTACCGAGGTCCCGCCGCACACCTCGTCGGTCATTCACGCCTCGCACCACGAGTGGCACGACCAGGAGTGGCTGGAGCGGCGCGGGCGGATACCGGCGCACGAGGGGCCCCTCTCCGTCTACGAGGTGCATCTGGCGTCCTGGCGGCCGGGGCTGACCTACCGCCAGCTCGCCGAGCAACTGCCCGCCTACGTCAAGGAGCTGGGCTTCACGCATGTGGAGCTGATGCCGGTCGCGGAGCATCCGTTCGGCGGTTCCTGGGGCTATCAGGTCACCGGCTTCTACGCGCCCACCGCCCGGCTCGGCACGCCCGACGACTTCAAGTTCCTGGTCGACTCGCTGCACCAGGCGGGCATCGGCGTGCTGATGGACTGGGTGCCCGCGCACTTCCCGCGCGACGACTGGGCGCTGGCCGAGTTCGACGGGCGCCCGCTGTACGAGCACGAGGACCCGCTGCGCTCCGCCCACCCCGACTGGGGCACGCTGGAGTTCGACTTCGGGCGCCGCGAAGTGCGCAACTTCCTCGTCGCCAACGCCGTGTACTGGTGCGAGGAGTTCCACATCGACGGGCTGCGGGTGGACGCGGTCGCCTCGATGCTGTACCTCGACTACTCCCGTGAGCCGGGCCAGTGGATCCCGAACGTCCACGGCGGCCGGGAGAACCTGGACGCGGTGGCGTTCCTCCAGGAGATGAACGCGACCGTGTACCGGCGGGTGCCGGGCGTGGTGACGATCGCGGAGGAGTCCACCGCCTGGGAGGGGGTGACCCGGCCCACCGACGGCGGCGGGCTCGGTTTCGGCCTGAAGTGGAACATGGGCTGGATGCACGACTCGCTGGGCTATCTGTCCCACGAGCCGATCCACCGCAGGTACCACCACCACGAGATGACCTTCTCGATGGTGTACGCCTACAGCGAGAACTACGTGCTGCCGATCTCGCACGACGAGGTCGTGCACGGCAAGCGGTCACTGGTGTCGAAGATGCCCGGCGACTGGTGGCAGCAGCGCGCCACCCACCGGGCCTACCTGGGCTTCATGTGGGCCCACCCCGGCAAGCAACTCCTGTTCATGGGGCAGGAGTTCGCCCAGGGCGCGGAGTGGTCGGAGGCGCACGGCCCGGACTGGTGGCTGCTGGATCCGGCGTACGGCGCGGAGGCCGACCACCGGGGCGTGCGGGACCTGGTCCGGGACCTGAACACCGTCTACCGGCACACTCCGGCGCTGTGGGCGCGGGACACCGACCCGGACGGCTTCCGGTGGGTGGCCGGGGACGCGGCGGAGGACAACGTCTTCGCGTTCCTCCGGTACGACACGGAGGGCGTGCCGCTGCTGGCGGTCTCCAACTTCTCCCCGGTGGTACGGCAGGACTACCGCCTGGGTGTCCCCGAGGACGTCCCGGCCTGGCACGAGACGCTGAACACCGACGGCGCGCGGTACGGCGGCAGCGACGTCGGCAACCCCGACCCCCTGAAGCCCGAACCCCAGGGCCGGCACGGCCAGGCGACCAGCATCCGCCTGACCCTGCCGCCCCTGGCGACGGTGTGGCTCCGGCCGGCCTAGCCGACGAGGCCGGCCGGGAGCGGGCCGGTGTGCAGGACGCCGAGTCTCTGCGTCGCCCGCGTCAGGGCGACGTAGAGGTCGCTGGTGCCGTAGCGGCCGGGCTCGACGACCAGGACCGAGTCGAACTCCAGGCCCTTGGCCTGCCGCGGGTCCAGCAGGACGACGGTCCGGGTGAGGTCCGGTTCCGCGTCCGCCGTCACCCCGTCCAGGCGCGCGGCGAGGCGGCGGTGGAGGTCACGCGGGGCGATGACCGCCAGGCGTCCCTCCGCGGGGGTCAGCTCCCCCACCGCCTCGGCCACGGCGCCGGGCAGGTCGTCCGTCGCGCGGATCCACGGCCGCACCCCCGTCGAGCGCACTGAGCTGGGCGGTTCGAACCCGGGGTGCTCGGCGCGGACCACGGCCGCCGCGAGCTCCATGATCTCGGCCGGGGTGCGGTAGTTGACGCCCAGCCGGGTGTGCTCCCAGCGGTCCTCCACGTACGGCTGGAGGATGTCGGACCAGGAGCCGACGCCCGCCGCCTCGGCGGTCTGGGCCGGGTCGCCGACCAGGGTCATCGAGCGGGTCGGGCTGCGCCGCATCAGCAGGCGCCACGCCATCGGCGACAACTCCTGCGCCTCGTCGACGATGATGTGCCCGAACGCCCAGGTGCGGTCGGCCGCCGCGCGCTCGGCGGCGCTGCGGTGGTCGTCCTCCTCCTGCCGCTCGGCGAACCGCTCGGCGTCGATGATGTCGTGCGCGGAGAGCACCTCGGAGTCTTCGTCGTGCTTGTCGTCGAACTCATAGGTACGGGAGGCGTACGACACGTCCAGCACGCCCTGCGCGTAGGCGATCTGGGTCTCCCGCTCGCGCTCCGCCCGCAGCCGGGCCACCCGGTCGTCCTCGCCGAGGAGTTCGGCGGCCTCGTCGAGCAGCGGGACGTCCGCCACGGTCCAGGCCCGGGTCACCGGGCGGCGCACGGCGGCCGCGTCGGCGGCCGAAAGATATCCCTCCGGTGCGGCGAGGAAGTCGGCGACCACCCGCTGCGGGGTGAGCACCGGCCACAGCTGGTCGATGGCCGACCACACCTCGGGGTTCTCGGCGAGGTCGTCGCGGATCTGGGTGATGTCGCTCGGGTCGAGCAGGTTCGTACCGTCGTAGGGGTCGGTGCCGATGCGCTCGGCGACCATGTCGGTGAGGGTGTTGAGGATGTGGCCCTCGAAGTACTCCCGTGCCGTGTTGTGCGGCAGCCGCGCCGAGCGGGTGCGTTCGCGGGCGACGCCCACCAGGCCGTCGTCGAGCATCAGGATCTCGCGGTCGTGCTCGATCGCGATCACCGGATCGGGCAGCGCCTGCCGGTCGCGTACGACGGCGGCGAGCACCTCCGCCATGTCGGCGCGGCCCTTCACGGCGGCCGCCTCCGGGGTGTCCGCCGCCTTCGCCCGTACGCCGGGGAAGAGTTCGCCGACCGTCGCCAGCAGCACGCCCGTCTCACCGAGGGAGGGCAGCACCTCGCCGATGTAGCCGAGGAAGGCGGGGTTGGGGCCGACGATCAGAACGGCCCGCTTGGCGAGCAGTTCCCGGTGCTCGTAGAGGAGATACGCGGCCCGGTGCAGGGCGACGGCGGTCTTGCCGGTGCCGGGGCCGCCCTCCACCACCAGCACTCCGCGGTGCGGGGCGCGGATGATCTCGTCCTGTTCGGCCTGGATGGTCTGCACGATGTCGCCCATGCGGCCGGTGCGTGCGGAGTTCAGGGCGGCGAGCAGCACGGCGTCGCCGCTGGGGTCCTCGTGGCCGGTGCGCTGCTGGTCCCCGAGGTCGAGGATCTCGTCGTGCAGCGCGGTCACCGTACGGCCGCTGGTGCTGATGTGCCGGCGTCTGCGCAGGCCCATCGGGGTGTGTCCGGTGGCCAGGTAGAAGGGGCGGGCGACGGCGGCCCGCCAGTCGATGAGGATCGGGGTGCGGGCCTCGTCCTCGGTGCGCAGTCCGATCCGGCCGATGTGGTGGCTGACGCCGGAGGCGAGATCGATCCGGCCGAAGCAGAGCGAGCCGTCGACCGCGTTCAGCGCGGCGAGCAGCCCCGAGCGCTCGGCGACGAGGATGTCCCGCTCCAGCCGGGCCTGCATGGGCGTGTCGCCCTGGGCGAGGGCGTCGGCGACGGAGGTCTCGGTGTCACCGCGCAGCGCGTCCACGCGCGCGTACAGGCCGTCGATGAATTCCTGCTCGCCGCGCATTTCATCGTCCGGAAATTCGCTGTTTGACAATTCCACTCCCGCCCGGATATACTGCGCTTAGTCAGCTTCTTCGCGGCCCAATTGCATTGAAGTCGCGAATCATTGAATATACGCAAAGAAATCCCCCGGGCGCAATTGCCCGGGGGATTTCTTGTGTGCGGGTGCAGATCACAGCACGTCGGCGATCTCCTCCAGCAGCCGCCGCCTGGGCCGGGCGCCCACCATGGACCGCACCGGCTCGCCGCCCCGGAAGACCATGAAGGTCGGCATGGACAGCACCTTGTAGGCGTTGGTGGTCAGCGGGTTGTGGTCCACGTCCAGTTGCACCACCTTCAGACGGTCGCCCGTCTCGTCGGCCAGCGCGCGCAGCACCGGCGCCATCTGCCGGCACGGCGGGCACCAGTCGGCGGTGAACTCCACCAGCACCGGCACGTCGGACCCGATGACTTCCGCCTCGAAGTCGGCGTCGGTCACTTCACTCACCACGGTACTCACCACGGTCACCCTCCCAGTTCGCACTTCGGATCCCCGGCGAGCGCGAGCCGCACCCCGATCTGCGCCCGCACGGTCTGCAACTCGCCGATGAGCGCGTCGAGTTCGTCCAGCTTGCGCCGGTAGACCGCGAGCGAGGCCGGGCACGAGTCGCCCTCGGGGTGCCCGGCCCGCAGGCACTCCACGAACGGCCGGGTCTCCTCCAGGTCGAACCCGAAGTCCTGGAGCGTCCTGATCTGCCGCAGCAGCCTCAGATCGCTCTCGTCGTAGGTCCGGTAGCCGTTCTCGGTGCGCCGCGCGGGCAGCAGGCCGCGTGACTCGTAGTACCGGAGCGTCCGGGTCGTCGTCCCGGCCCGCTCGGCCAGCTCGCCGATTCGCATGCGTACGAACGTAATCCTTGACCCCGGCGTCAAGGCAACAGCGGTTCGCCCTCCGTCGGGGAGGTGGTGAGGGCCCGGGTCTCGGCGGCGTACAGCTCGGCGGGGTCGAAGCCCATGCCGGTGAAGTGGCCGGCCAGTTCGAGGGACAGGGTGCCGTGCAGGCGGGTCCAGAAGACCAGGGCGTGGTGGAGGGCCGCGGGCGGGGCCGGGTGGTCGCCGGCCCAGGAGCGGTGCTCGGCGATGTGGGTCCGGAAGGGGTCCTCGGCGACTCCCTCGGCCTCGCAGGCGTCGAGGAGCACGGTCATCACCTCGGAGGCGATGAGGGTGGTGTCGGGGGGTGCCTGGTAGCCGGGGACGGGGGTGCCGTAGACGAGGAAGTACCGGTGGGGGTCCTCCAGGGCCCAGTCCCTGATGGTGCGGGCGAGGCCGGGGAGGCCGGCGCCCGCCTTGGCCGCGGCCTGGAAGCGGTCGGCGAGGCTGCGGTAGGCGTCCCTGATCAGCTCGGTGATGAGTTCGTCGCGGTTGGCGAAGTAGCGGTACAGGGCGGGGCCGCTCATGCCCATCTGCTTCGCGATGGCGTTGAGGGACAGCGCTGAGGCACCGGCGCCGGCGATCTGCTCCCAGGCGCGGGTCTTGATCTCGTCCCGCACCTGGGCGCGGTAGCGCTCGCGGGGGGTCTTGGGATCCGACTTGGACACGATCGGCGCGCTCCTGACCGATGGGGGCTATAGCGTCAAGGGTTCGCTATAGGTTATCACCGACCCCTGGACACGGCGCCGCCACGGACCGCCGGGTGTGCAGAATGGCTGCCATGCCCACCGGTCACCCCACCCGCGCCGACGTCAACCGCCGCCGCATCCTGGATGTCGCCCTCACCGAACTGCTGCGCGACCCCGACGCGTCGATGGACCAGATCGCGCGCGCCGCGGGCGTCGTACGGCGGACGGTGTACGGCCATTTCCCCAGCCGTGAGGCGCTGGTCGGCACGCTCGTCGACGATGCCGTGGCGGCGGTCGCCGCGGCGGGGTGCGCGGCGGGGTGCGCGGCGGGGTGCGCGGGGATCGAGGATCCGGCCCGGGCGCTGGCCCGTTCGGTGCTGGCGGTCTGGGAGGTCGCCGACCGCTACCGCATCCTGGTGGCGCTGGCCCAGCGCAGTGTCACCGTACAGGGCATCCGCGGCCGGCTGACCCCCGTCCGCGAGGCCGCCGCGGACCTCCTCCGACGCGGCCTGGACCAGGGCGTGTTCACCTCACCGCTGCCGGCGCCCGCGCTGGCGTACGTCCATGAGCAGACCCTGATCGCCCTGATGGAGGCGGTGAACGAAGGTCTCCTCGCACCCGAGGAGGCGGGCCGCTCGGCCGCGGCCACCGTGCTGACCACGGCGGGCGTACCCGCCGCGGAGGCCACCGCGCTGGTGGCGGGGCTGCACGCATGAGCCGAGCGGCCAGGCCCGTGGGGGGAGTGCCTGACCGCTCGGGGTAGTGCGGGAGCCGGGGCTACGCCTTCGCCAGCTCCTTCTCGCCGCCCTGCTCGGGGACCTCGGCCGGCGTCTCCGGCTCGGCGCCGCCGTCGTCGAGCAGGGTCGCCTCGTCGAACGGGATCCGGCCGGCCAGTACCTGGTCGACCCGGCCGCGGTCGATCTCCTTGGTCCAGGTGCCGATCAGGACCGTGGCCACGGCGTTGCCCGCGAAGTTCGTCAGGGCGCGGGCCTCGCTCATGAACCGGTCGATGCCGACGATGAGACCGATGCCGTCCACCAGCGCGGGCTTGTGCGACTGCAGACCACCGGCCAGCGTCGCCAGACCCGCCCCGGTGACGCCCGCCGCGCCCTTGGAGGCGACCAGCAGGAACAGCAGCAGCGGGATCTGCTCGCCGACCGACATCGGCGTCCCCATGGCGTCCGCGATGAACAGCGAGGCCATGGTCATGTAGATCATCGTGCCGTCGAGGTTGAAGGAGTAGCCCGTCGGCACCGTGATGCCGACCACCGGCTTGCTGACGCCCAGGTGCTCCATCTTCGCGATGAGCCGCGGCAGCGCGGACTCCGACGAGGACGTCGACAGGATCAGCAGGAACTCCCGGCCCAGGTACTTGAAGAGGGTGAGGATGTTCAGGCCCGCGACGACCCTCAGCAGCACGCCGAGCACCAGGAAGACGAACAGCACGCAGGTGACGTAGAAGCCGAGCATCAGGACGGCGAGGCTCTTGAGGGCATCGAGGCCGGCCGAGCCGGTCACGGCGGCGATGGCGCCGAAGGCGCCGATCGGCGCGGCCCACATGACCATCGCGAGGATGCGGAAGACCAGCCGCTGCAGGTGCTCCACACCGCGCAGGATCGGCTGCCCGGCCGGGCCCATGGCCTGCAGCGCGAAGCCGGCGAGCAGGGCGATGAGCAGGGTCTGCAGGACCTCGCCGCCGGTGAAGGCGGAGACCATCGTGGTGGGGATGATGCCGAGCAGGAACTCGGTGGTGTCCTTCGCCTCGGCGTCGACCTGGGCGTGACCGGCGTCCTTGACCGCGTCGGTCACCGCGAGCCCGGTGCCCGGCTCCACGATGTTGCCGACGACCAGGCCGATACCCAGCGCGATCAGCGACATGATCGTGAAGTAGACCAGGGCGATACCGCCGACGGCGCCGACCTTCGCGGCCTTGCGGACCGACCCGATGCCGAGCACGATCGTGCAGAAGATGATCGGCGAGATCATCATCTTGATCAGGTTCACGAACCCGGTGCCGATCGGCTTCAGGTCCACCGCGAAGTCGGGTGCGACCAGACCGACGGTGATGCCCAGGGCGACCGCGATGATCACCGCGATGTACAGATAGTGCGTGCGGTCCCGCTTGGCTGCGGGTGCCGTATCGGGGGTGCTGGCGGCCACGGCTGCCCTCCTTGACGTCTTCGTCGGCATCACCGGCGTGCGGCTCACGTCCGGGGGTTTCGGGGAATGCCGTGACTATCTCCCGCCCTGTGAGGGCGGTCACCCTTCCGTTCATTTAGTTCACGCCGGGCCGGGAGGCACACTGACGGCATGCGCTTCCCCGTCCCCCGGCCCCGCAGCCTCGCAGGCCAGCTCTTCGCCATGCAGGCGGTGCTGATAGCGGTGGTCGTCGCCGGGTACGCGCTGTTCACGTACGCCGGTGACCGCAGCCAGGCCGAGGACGCGGCCGGCCGGCAGGCGCTGGCCGTGGCCCGCTCGATCGCCGACTCCCCCTCGGTACGGCAGGCGATCCGCACCGACGACCCCTCCTCCTCGCTCCAGCCGTACGCGCTGCACGTGCAGCGGGACACCGGGGTCGACTTCGTCACGATCATGGACACGCGGGGCATCCGCTGGACCCACCCCGATCCCGACGAGATCGGCCAGCGCTTCATCGGTCACATCGAGGACGCGCTGCGGGGCGAGCCCTTCACCGAGACGTACACCGGCACCCTCGGCCCCTCCGTCCGCGCGGTCACCCCCATCTGGGACGGCGGGCGGATCGTCGGCCTGGTCAGCGCCGGCATCAAGGTGGAGGAGATCAGCAAGCGGGTGCGGGGCCAGCTGACCGCGCTGATCGGCGTGGCGGGCGGCGCGCTGGCGCTCGGCGCGGTCGGCACCTACGTCGTCAACGCCCGGCTGCGCCGCCACACGCACGGCATGAACGCCACCGAGCTGAGCCGCATGTACGACTACTCCCAGGCCGCCCTGCACGCGGTGCGCGAAGGGCTGCTGATGCTCGACGGGCAGTTCCGGGTGGCGCTGGTCAACGACGGCGGCCGGGAGTTGCTGGGCGTCTCGGACCGGGTGGTCGGCACCTCCGTCGCCGACCTCGGGCTGCCGCCGTCGCTCACCGGCGCGCTGCTGGCGTCGGAGCCCCGGGTGGACGAGGTGCATCTGACGGCGGACCGGGTGCTGGTGGTCAACACCTCCCCGGTGTCGGGCGGGGAGCGCCGGGGCACGGTGGTGACCCTGCGGGACGTCACCGAACTCCAGTCGCTGATGGGCGAGCTGGACTCCGAGCGGGGCTTCACCCAGGCGCTGCGCTCGCAGGCGCACGAGGCCGCCAACCGGCTGCACACGGTGGTCTCGCTGATCGAGCTGGGCCGGGCCGAGGAGGCGGTGGCGTTCGCGACGGCCGAACTGGAGCTGGCGCAGGCGCTCACCGACCGGGTCGTGGCGGCGGTCGGCGAGCCGGTGCTGGCGGCGCTGCTGCTGGGCAAGACGGCCCAGGCGAACGAGCGGGGCGTGGAGCTGGTGGTGTCGCAGGACAGCCGGCTCGACGACGGGCTCCTGCCGGAGTCGCTGCCCGCCCGGGACCTGGTCACCATCCTGGGCAACCTGATCGACAACGCGGTCGACGCGGCGCAGGGCAGCGCGCGGGCACGGGTGACGGTACGGGCGTACACGGAGGCGTCCGAGCTGGTGCTGTCCGTCTCGGACACGGGGGCGGGCGTGGATCCGGCGCACGCGGAGGCGGTGTTCGAGCGGGGCTTCTCGACCAAGCCGGCGCCCGGTCCCGGTGGGCGGGGGCTGGGGCTGGCGCTGGTGCGGCAGGCGGTGAGCAGGCACGCGGGGGCGCTGACGGTGGCGGGCGCCGAGGAGGGCGGGGCGAAGTTCGAGGTACGGCTGCCGCTGGGGGCCGTACGGGCGGGCGCGGGCGTGGTCTTTGGGGGCGCAGTCTCTGGAGGTCCCGTATGAGCACCCCGCAGCAGATCCGTGTCCTGGTCGTGGAGGACGACCCCGTCGCCGCCGACGCGCATGTCCTGTACGTCGGCCGGGTCCCCGGTTTCACCGCCGTCGGCAAGGCGCACACGGGCGCTCAGGCGCGCCGCGCGCTGGACCGCACGCCCGTGGACCTGCTCCTGCTCGACCTGCACCTGCCGGACGTGCACGGGCTGCAACTGGCGCGCTCGCTGCGGGCGTCGGGGCATCACGCGGACGTGATAGCGGTGACGTCGGCGCGGGATCTGGCGGTGGTGCGGGAGGGCGTGTCGCTGGGGGTGGTCCAGTACGTCCTGAAGCCGTTCACCTTCGCGACCCTCAGGGACCGGCTCGTGCGGTACGCCGAGTTCCACGCGGCGGCGGGCGAGGCGAGCGGCCAGGACGAGGTCGACCGCGCCCTGGCGACCCTGCGGGCGCCGGGCCCGGCCGCCCTGCCGAAGGGCCTGAGCGCGCCGACCCTGGAACGGGTGACGGTGGCGCTGCGGGACTGCGCGCAGGGGCTGACGGCGACGGGCGTGGCGGAGGCGGTGGGCATCTCGCGGATCACCGCGCGCCGGTATCTGGAGCATCTGGTGGACGCGGGGCGGGCGGTGCGCAGTCCTCAGTACGGGACGGTGGGGCGGCCGGAGCTGCAGTACCGGTGGGTCAGCGGCTCTCAGGTGAACGGCCGCGCGTAGGCGACGACTTGTGCGGCGAGACCGCACAGGGCGAGCGCTTCGAGGACGGAGACGACGAGCAGTCCGGGGGATGTCTGCCCGGCACTCCAGTAGACGGCGAGCCCGGCGAGCGGCACGACGCAGAAGGCCGTCAGGTCGACGGCGCACTGGACGGCTTTGCGGGAGCGGCGCCGGGGGTCGGTGCGGTGGGCGGTCTCCCACGCGAACGCACGCTCGGCCTCGGCGAGTTGCGTGAGCCGGGGTCCGAGATCCTCGCGTACGTACTTCCCGATGGCGGAGATCTTCTCGTCGTTGACGAGGTAGGTCCAGCCGAGGACCACGCACACGGGCGGGATGGCGAGCAGCATGGCGGACCGCTCGGCCTGCGCGGCGGCGGCGATGACCGCGGCGACGACGGTGAGGGTGACGTAGAGGAGGTTGTCGCGGAAGCCGATGCGGGTCTTCTGCTCGTCCTTGACGGTCTGGTACTCGGTGAGGAGCAGTTGGCCGATGGTGACGTCGCGCTCCGCCACGTTGTTCTTCCTTCCCCCGGTGGCCGTGCTTGGCAGTACCTTAAATGCGTGCCGCAGACTTCACCCACCGTCGTCGTCGTGACCGCGCTGGCCGTCGAGTACGCCGCCGTACGAGCCCATCTCGGCGCTGAGACCGCGGAGTTGGTGCACGAGGACGGGACGCGGGTGGAGTGCGGGCGGTTGCCGGGCACCGAATGGACGCCGGCGCTCGCCGAGTTGGGCGAGGGCGCGGTGAACGCGTCCGCGCTGACGACGCAGATCCTCGGCTGGCTGCGGCCGGAGGCGGTGCTGTTCGTGGGCGTGGCGGGCTCCCTGAAGGCCGATGTCGGGATCGGTGACGTGGTGGTCGGCACGAAGGTGTACGCGGTACAGGGCGGCAAGCTGACGCCGGAGGGCTTCCTGGCCCGCCCCGAGGTCTGGCACGGCTCGAACCGCCTGGTGCAGGCGGCGCGTTCGGCGTTGCGGGGCCTGGAGGACGTACGCGGCCACCTGAAGCCGATCGCCTGCGGGGATGTGGTCCTCGCGGACGAGAAGTCGGCGTTCGCGGAGTTCATCAGGCGTCACTACAACGACGCGAACGCCATCGAGATGGAGGGCGCGGGGGCCGTCCACGCGGCGCAGGTGAGCGGGCAGGTGGACGCGCTCGTGATCCGGGGGATCAGCGACCGGGCGGACCCCGGCAAGTCGCGGGCGGACGCGGGGGGTTCGCAGCAGCGGGCGGCCGCCCAGGCGGCGGCCGTGGCGATGGGGGTGCTGCGCAAGCACCGGCCGCGGGAGGTCTCCGGCCGGGCCGGCGCCGCGGAGGGATCCCGGTACGGCGGCGATCACATCGACTTCCGGGGCGGGGTCTTCCACGGGCCGGTCATCGGCAAGCGGGTCGACCGGGAGCGGTAGCCGGCGTTCAATCCTTCGCAGACGCATTGACCTGACTAGACCACTCCACCTACGTTCACCGGGCAGCCATCCCCGCGCCACAACGACGTGAGCCCGCAGGAGGTCATGCCGTCATGCCCGTGCGCCCCACCGCCGCCCTGATCCCCACCCTCCTCGCCCTGGCCGCCGCGACGACCCTCACCGCCTGCGGCGGCGGTTCCGGGAGCGATCCGGACACGCTGAAGGTGTCCTTCAAGCAGTCGACGGACAACAACGTCAAGGTGATGGACACCTTTCTCGCGGACATCAAGAAGCAGTTCGAGAAGAAATACCCCGGCAAGAAGGTCGAGTTCATCCCGATCAAGGCCCCGGACTCGGAGTACTACACCAAGCTCCAGCAGATGCTCCGCTCCCCCAAGACCGCCCCGGACCTGGTCTACGAGGACACCTTCCTCATCAACTCCGACATCACCAGCGGATACCTCAAGCCTCTCGACGACTACCTCGCCAAGTGGCCGGACTGGGACCGGTTCATCGACACCGCGCAGGCGGCGGCGAAGGGCGAGGACGGCAGGACGTACGGCGTCCCGGACGGTACCGACACCCGCGGGCTCTGGTACGACAAGGCCGTCTTCGCCGAGGCGGGCATCCCGGTCCCCTGGCAGCCGAAGACCTGGGACGACCTGCTGGAGGCGGCCCGCACGATCAAGGAGAAGGTCCCGGACGTCACCCCGCTGAACGTCTACACGGGCAAGCCCGCGGGCGAGGCCGCCACGATGCAGGGCTTCGAAATGCTCCTGTACGGCACCGAGGACCGCCTCTACGACGAGCGCACCAAGAAGTGGATCGCCGGAAGCCAGGGCTTCAAGGACTCCCTCGCCTTCGTCGAGACGGTCTACCGGGAGAAGCTCGGCCCCGACGTCGCCGACGCCCTGGACCCCAACTTCGGCACCCGGGTGCGCGGCGAACTCCTCCCCGAGGGCAAGCTCGGCATCGCCCTCGACGGCTCCTGGCTCCCGCAGGACTGGCTGGAGGGCAGCGGCCACGAATGGCCCGAGTGGTCCGAGAAGCTGGGCCTCGCCGCCATGCCGACCCAGCACGGCCAGGCCCCCGGCAAGGTGAGCATGTCCGGCGGCTGGACCTGGGCGATCCCCGCGAAGGCCGCCAACCCCGACCTCGCCTTCGACTTCATCACGACGATGCAGACCAAGGCGAACGCCCAGAAGTGGTACATCGCCAACTCCGGCATCGCGGTCCGCGAGGACGTCGCGGACGACCCCGCGTACGCCGAGGCCCAGCCCGGCATCACGTTCTTCACGGACCTGGTCGCGCACACCCACTACCGGCCCGCCTACCCGGCGTACCCGAAGGTCTCCACCGCCATCCAGGAGGCGATGGAGAGCGTGACGACAGGTGACGCGTCGGTGGAGGAGGCGGCCAAGAACTACGACGAGGAGCTCAAGGCGGCCACCGATGACCAGGTGATCCGGAAGTGAGCCGGCGCGCATGAGGACGATCACCCGCGCACTGCCCCTCACCCCGGCCGTCGTCCTGCTGCTCCTCTTCCTCGCCGGTCCCATCGCCTACTGCGCCTGGATCGCCTTCACCGACCTCCAGCTCACCGGCCAGGCCGAGGAGTCGTTCGTCGGCTTCGAGAACTTCCGTACGGCGTTCGGCGACGAGGCCTTCCTGAACGCCGTATGGCTGACCCTCGTCTTCACGGTCGTATCGGCGCTGATCGGCCAGAACACCCTGGGCCTGGCCCTGGCCGCCCTGATGCACCGCGCCTCGAAGCCGGTCCGCACGCTGACGGGCGGCATCGTCATCGCCGCCTGGGTGCTCCCGGAGGTGGTCGCCGGCTTTCTGCTGTACGCCTTCTTCCGCCGCGAGGGCACCTTGAACGCCATCCTGGACTGGCTCCATCTGCCCTCCCAGAACTGGCTGTTCACCCTCCCCATCCTGGCGGTGTCGTTCGCGAACGTGTGGCGGGGCACGGCGTTCTCGATGCTGGTGTACTCGGCCGCGCTGAACGAGATCCCGAAGGAGATCACGGAGGCGGCCGAGGCCGACGGCGCGGGCGGCTGGCGCCGCCTGTGGCACATCACGCTGCCGATGATCCGCCGCTCCATCGGCACGAACCTGATGCTGATCACCCTGCAGACGTTGTCGGTGTTCGGGCTGATCTGGGTGATGACGCGAGGCGGCCCGGGCGGCAAGAGCCAGACGCTCCCGCTCTTCATGTACGAGGAGGCCTTCCAGAAGAGCATGATCGGCTACGGAACGGCGGTGGCGCTGCTGCTGCTGGTGGTCGGCTCGCTGTTCTCGGCGGTGTATCTGCGGCTGCTGCGGACGGAGGTGTAGGGCCGTGCGCTCCCGGACAACTCGCCGTCTCGCCGCCGACGCGGGGCTGCTGGCCGTCGCGGCGGCCTTCGTGCTCCCGCTGGCGTGGGTGGTCCTGTCCGCGGTCGATCCGCACGCGGACCTGTCGGTGACGGTCCCGGACGGCGTGACATGGGACAACTTCGACGCCGTCCTCACCGACGACATCACCTTCACGCCACTGCTCAACAGCCTGCTGCTGTGCGGGGGCGGGACGCTGCTGACGGTGGTGTGCGCGGCGCTGGCGGCGTATCCCCTGTCACGCTTCCGCTCCCGCCTGAACCGGCCGTTCCTGCTGACGATCCTGTTCGCGACGTGCCTGCCGATCACCGCGATCATGGTTCCGGTGTACGCGCTGTTCGTCCAGGTGAACCTGATCGACACGATGCGGGGCACGATCTTCTTCTTCGCGGCCTCCCAACTGCCGTTCGCCATCTGGCTGATGAAGAACTTCATGGACGGCGTGCCGAAGGAGCTGGAGGAGGCGGCCTGGACGGACGGGGCCTCATCGCTGCAGTCCCTGCTCCGGATCGTCCTGCCGCTGATGGGGCCCGGGGTGGCGGTGGTGACGGTGTTCTCGTTCGTGATGATGTGGGGGAACTTCTTCGTCCCGTTCATGCTGCTGCTCACTCCGGACCAGATGCCGGCCGCGGTGAGCATCAACGAGTTCTTCGGGAACCGGGGGACGGTGGTGTACGGGCAGCTGGCGGCCTTCTCGGTGATCTATTCGACGCCGGTGATCCTGCTGTACGTACTGGTGGCGAGGCGGCTGGGCGGGGGGTTCGCGCTGGGCGGGGCGGTCAAGGGGTGAGAAGTGCCGGGCCCGTACGGCGAAACGTACGAAATGCGCCGCGGGTTCCTCCCCGTCAGGGGCCCGGTCGACGCGCCGCACGCCCGCACACCTGGGCGAAACGCGGGGAGCGCAGCCCGGGCCGGACGCCTGCCGTTCGGGGCGTCCAGATGCCTGCGCATATGCCCGCTGAGCTTGCCGTTCTCCGGGTGGACACCGGCCGCGCGAGCATCCGGCGCGACCCTCTCCACCCACCACCCACGGACCGACGATCTTCAGCCACCCCGACCCCCGACGGCCGGAACCGTACGTTCCTACAATCCGTGATCCTGGCCGAACAGACCGTAGTCACCGCTCCCCGGCGCCCATAGCTTGTGCCCCGTGCGCCGACCCCCAGCTCAACCGAACCAGCCCATTCCGCCGACTCCCCCGTTCAACGCCCCCGCCGCCCGCCGGCTCCGTGCCGCCCTGAACATGGGCCCCGAACATGTCGCCTACGGCATGCGCGTCTCGTACGGCATGCCCTACGTCACCCCGGACCTCGTGATCGCCTGGGAACGCGGGATCACCTCCCCCTCCAACCCCGAACTGACCGCTCTGGCCGGCGTGTTGTGGTGCTCGCCCGGTGAGCTGCTCGGCCGTCCGCGGACCCTGCGCGAGCACCGCATGGCCCGCGGTCTCGCCGCCGAGGACGTCGCCCGTGCCGTCGGGCACGACCTCCACGCCTATCTGCGGATGGAGGAGAGCGACGACTGGCGGGGCACCGAGCGGCAGGCCGCCGAGCTCGCCTCGCTGCTCGGGCTCTCGCTGGCCGACTTCGTCACCGTCACCGGCCGCGACGACAAGCTCGCCGACCTGCTGCGCAGCGCGGTGACGACGCGCTGGCAGGCGTACGTCCGCCCGATCGGCAAGCTCTGCCCGCTCGACCGGCGGCTCCTGGAGGACGCCCTCCAGGAACTGCACGAGGACTACCAGGGCCAGATGGTCTCCACCCTGAGCTGGGGCGGCGGCGACAGCGGCTCCAGCGCGTCCGGCCGGGACTTCCTGGACCGGATCGTGGACCACTTCTGGACCCGGGTCAGTGATCGTTCTCCAGGTGGAGTCTGAGCAGGTCCACGCCGTAGTCACCGCCGTTCGGGGTGCGGATGATGGTGTGGATGTGCGCTTGCGTCGGCGTCCCGCCGGGGCCGCCCGCCCCTCCTCCGTTCCCGTTGCCGTAGGCCAGCGGCGACTGCGCGTCGTACTCGATCAGGACCACGGGGCTGTGCACCCGGTAGTAGAACGCCGAGCTGTCCTTCGTCTCACCGATCCAGTAGAAGTACGTGTCGTCGAGATGCTGCTCGACCTCCGCCATCTTCACCTCGGCGTGCGCGTCGGCCATGTTGCCGACGTACACCCGCACCAGGTCGAGCAGCTTGCCGCGCTGCGCCCCGGTGAACCCGGACGCGGCGAGGCCCTGGTACGCCAGCTGGAGGTTGTCCTGGCCCGCGCCCGCCTTGAGGTTGTCGCCGGCCTTCTCCTCCGAGGAGATCACCTTCGCCCGCTGGGCCGAGGTCAGGGAGCGCAGCAGGGCCAGACCGGCCTTCGTCTCCTTCTTGAAGGTCGTGATCTTCTCGCCGTCGTACGTCGCCGAGGTCGGCTCGGAGCCCATGAAGGTCGGGGTCATCACCACCTGGTCGCCCAGCACGAAGTAGTTGATCGCCAGGTGGTGGCCCTCGTACTGGAAGCCCCACGGCTTCGTGGTCGACGGGCTGCCCATGAAGGTGAAGTAGTAGTGGCCCTCGGTCAGGGTCTCCTTGCCGCCGCCGTTGTACTCGCCGAGGTAGGCGTTGAGCTTCATGATGTTGCGGGCCTGGGTGAGCCCGTCCGCGGACAGGGCGGCGCCGAGCAGGGCGTAACCGAGTGCGCGCCGCTTCTCGGTGAGGTCGCCCATGCGGACGCCCTTGCGTTCGTAGCCGTCGACGTTGCTCCAGGCCAGCCACTCGTCGTCCTGGACGTCGTACTGCGCGGACCGCTTCTCCTGGGCGGACAGTCCGTCCAGGAAAGCCTGTGCCGCCTTCACGATCGCGTCGGTGGAGACGCCGGTGGAGTGGATCGAGTACAGGTCCTCCTGGACCGTGCCGTCCGTGGTGACCCCGACGAAGTCGTCGTACGCCACCGCCGAGGCGCCGGGACCCATGCCGCCGCCACCCGGCGCGCCACCGCCCGGAGCGGCCGAGGACGACGAGGCGGTCGACGAGGAGGACGACGAGGAGGACGAACCGGTCGAGCAGCCGGTCATCGTCGCCACCGCGGCGGCGCCGCCGACGAGCAGGGACTTGTTCATGAACCAGCGGCGGGTGCGCTCGGCCTCAGGGGTGCGGGGTCGGTGTCCGTGTGCGTGCATGCGCACCACGGTGCGGCCCGGAGCTGAGACGCTCCTGAGCCGGACCTGTCAGGAAGCTAGGGACCCGGACGGGTCAGGAAGCTGGGACCAAGGTCTAGAAGACCGACTCCGCCTCGTCCATCCGGTCCTTCGGGACCGTCTTCAGCTCGGTCACCGCTTCCGCCAGCGGCACCATCACGATCTCGGTGCCGCGCAGCGCCGTCATCCTGCCGAACTCGCCCCGGTGCGCGGCCTCCACGGCGTGCCAGCCGAAGCGGGTGGCGAGGACCCGGTCGTAGGCGGTGGGGACGCCGCCGCGCTGGACGTGGCCGAGGATGACCGGCTTGGCCTCCTTGCCGAGGCGCCGCTCCAGTTCGTAGGCGAGGGCGGTGCCGATGCCCTGGAAGCGCTCGTGGCCGAACTGGTCGATCGCGCCCTTGCCGTAGTCCATCGAGCCCTCGGCGGGGTGGGCTCCCTCGGCGACGCAGATGACGGCGAACTTCTTGCCGCGCGCGAAGCGCTCCTCGACCATCTTCACCAGGTCGGCCGGGTCGAACGGGCGCTCGGGCAGACAGATGCCGTGGGCGCCGGCGGCCATGCCGGACTCCAGGGCGATCCAGCCGGCGTGGCGGCCCATGACCTCCACGACCATCACCCGCTGATGGGACTCGGCCGTGGTCTTGAGGCGGTCCATCGCCTCCGTGGCGACCCCGACCGCGGTGTCGAAGCCGAAGGTGCGGTCGGTGGAGGAGATGTCGTTGTCGATCGTCTTCGGGACGCCGACCACCGGCAGTCCGGCGTCCGACAGCATCCGCGCGGCCGTCAGGGTGCCCTCGCCGCCGATCGGGATGAGGGCGTCGATGCCGAACTCCCGGGCGATGTCGGGAGCGCTGTCGCAGGCCTCGCGCAGCCGGTCGCGCTCCAGCCGGGAGGAGCCGAGGATGGTGCCGCCGCGGGCCAGGATGCCGCTCACCGCGTCGAGGTCGAGGGTGCGGTGATGGCCGTCCAGCAGACCGGCGTAGCCGTCCTCGAACCCGATGACCTCGTCGCCGTACTGGGCGACGGCCCGGTGCACGACCGACCGGATCACTGCGTTCAGGCCGGGGCAGTCGCCGCCTGCGGTGAGAACTCCGATACGCATCGTGCTGTGTCTCCTGCTCGCTGTTGACACCAATGAGCCATTCCGATTGTTTCACGTCCCCGGAGGCGATGCCGCATCCCCGAAGCTGACGGGCGCCTTATCTAGCGGCAGAGGTATTGTCAAGAGGGTTCTGCTCACCTCGGTGGGCGATTTTTATGACACTCGCTCGACGAAGGGGAGACCACGCGTGACGCGCAGCGTGTACGTGACCGGTATCGACCGCGGCGACGGCCGCCAGGTCGTCGAACTGGGGGTCATGGAACTCCTGACCCGCCAGGTCGACCGGGTGGGTGTCTTCCGGCCCCTCGTCCACGACGGGCCCGACCGGCTCTTCGAGCTGCTGCGGGCCCGCTACCGGCTGGTGCAGGACCCGGTGACCGTGTACGGCATGGACTACCACGAGGCGTCCGCGCTCCAGGCGGAGCAGGGCACCGATGAGCTGGTGTCCACCCTCGTCGACCGCTTCCACCTGGTCGCCCGGGACTACGACGTCGTCCTCGTCCTCGGCACCGACTACGCCGACACCCAGTTCCCGGACGAGCTGTCCCTCAACGCCCGGCTCGCCAACGAGTTCGGCGCCTCCGTCATACCCGTGGTCGGCGGCCGCAAGCAGCCCGCCGAGTCGGTGCTCGCCGAGACCCGCAACGCCTACCGCGCCTACGACGGCCTCGGTTGCGACGTCCTCGCCATGGTGACCAACCGGGTCGCGCGGGGCGACCGGGACGAGATCGCCGAGCGGCTCGCCGACCGGCTGCCCGTCCCCTGTTACGTCCTGCCCGACGAGCCCGCCCTGTCCGCGCCCACGGTCGCGCAGATCGCCCACACCCTCGGCGCGAAGACGCTCCTCGGCGACGAGTCGGGGCTCGCCCGGGACGCGCTGGACTTCGTCTTCGGCGGCGCGATGCTGCCGAACTTCCTGGGCGCCCTGACCCCGGGCTGCCTGGTCGTGACCCCGGGCGACCGGGCCGACCTGGTGGTCGGCGCGCTCGCCGCGCACAGCGCCGGCACCCCGCCGATCGCCGGTGTGCTGCTCACCCTGAACGAGGTCCCGAGCGACGACGTCCTCACCCTCGCCGCCCGGCTCGCCCCCGGCACCCCGGTGCTCTCGGTGCCCGGCAACAGCTTCCCCACCGCCGAGCAGCTCTTCTCCCTGGAGGGGAAGCTGAACGCGGCGACCCCGCGCAAGGCGGAGACCGCGCTCGGTGTGTTCGAGCGGTACGCCGACACCGGTGACCTGCTCAAGCGGGTCAGCGCCCCGAGCAGTGACCGGGTCACCCCGATGATGTTCGAGCACAAGCTGCTGGAGCAGGCCCGCTCCGACCTCCGCCGCGTGGTGCTGCCCGAGGGCACCGAGCCGCGGGTGCTGCACGCCGCGGAGGTGCTGCTGCGGCGCGGGGTGTGCGAGCTGACCCTGCTCGGCCCGGTGGGCCAGATCCGCAAGAAGGCCGCCGACCTCGGCATCGACCTGGGCGAGTCGCAGCTGATCGACCCGGCCGGCTCCGAGCTGCGCGACGCCTTCGCCGAGAAGTACGCCGCCCTGCGCGCCCACAAGGGCGTGACCGTGGAGCTGGCCTACGACGTCGTCTCGGACGTGAACTACTTCGGCACCCTGATGGTCCAGGAGGGCCTGGCCGACGGCATGGTGTCCGGTTCCGTGCACTCCACGGCCGCGACCATCCGCCCGGGCTTCGAGATCATCAAGACCAAGGCGGACGCCTCGATCGTGTCCTCGGTCTTCTTCATGTGCCTGGCCGACAAGGTCCTCGTCTACGGCGACTGCGCGGTCAACCCCGACCCGAACGCCGAGCAGCTCGCCGACATCGCCATCCAGTCGGCGGCGACCGCCGCGCAGTTCGGGGTGGAGCCGCGGATCGCGATGCTGTCGTACTCCACGGGGACGTCCGGGTCGGGCGCCGATGTCGACAAGGTGCGCGAGGCGACCGAGCTGGTGCGGCTGCGCAGGCCCGATCTGCGGATCGAGGGCCCGATCCAGTACGACGCCGCCGTCGAGCCGTCGGTCGCCGCGACCAAGCTGCCGGGCTCCGAAGTCGCCGGCCAGGCAAGCGTGTTGATCTTCCCCGACCTCAACACCGGCAACAACACCTACAAGGCCGTGCAGCGCTCGGCCGGCGCCATCGCCGTCGGCCCGGTCCTCCAGGGCCTGCGCAAGCCGGTCAACGACCTGTCCCGCGGCGCGCTCGTGCAGGACATCGTCAACACCGTCGCCATCACGGCGATCCAGGCCCAGTCCCCTCTGCAGAAGGCGTCCCAGCAGTGAGCTCCCCGCGTGGCACCCGCGTCCTCGTCCTGAACTCCGGCTCCTCGTCGGTGAAGTACCAGCTGCTCGACATGAGCGACGGCGACCGGCTCGCGGTGGGCCTCGTCGAGCGCATCGGCGAGGAGTCCTCCCGGCTCAAGCACACCCCGAGGGGCGCCGAGTCCCGGGAGCGCACCGAGCCGATCGCCGATCACGAGGCCGCCCTGCAGGCCGTCGCGGAGGAGCTGTCCCAGGACGGTCTCGGGCTCGACTCCCCGGAGCTGGCCGCGATCGGGCACCGGGTCGTGCACGGCGGCCGGCACTTCACCGAGCCGACCGTGATCGACGACGCGGTGCTCGCCGAGATCGAGCGGCTGATCCCGGTCGCCCCGCTGCACAACCCGGCCAACCTCACCGGGATCCGCACGGCCCAGGCACTGCGGCCGGACCTGCCGCAGGTCGCCGTGTTCGACACCGCGTTCCACACCACGATGCCGGAGTCGGCCGCCCGCTACGCGATCGACGTCCGGACCGCCGACGAGCACCGCATCCGCCGCTACGGCTTCCACGGCACCTCGCACGCCTACGTCTCCCGGGCGACGGCCGCGCTGCTGGGCAGGTCGCCGGAAGAGGTGAACGTGATCGTGCTGCACCTCGGCAACGGCGCCTCCGCCTCGGCGGTCCGGGGCGGCCGGTGCGTGGACACCTCCATGGGACTCACACCCTTGGAGGGCCTGGTGATGGGTACGCGGTCGGGAGACATGGATCCGGCCGTCATCTTCCATTTGATGCGTGTTGCCGGAATGTCCACCGATGAGATCGACACTCTTCTCAACAAGAAGAGCGGCCTGATCGGACTGTGCGGCGACAACGACATGCGCGAGATCCGGCGCAGGATCGACGAGGGTGACAAAGAGGCGCAACTCGCCTTCGACATCTACATTCACCGCCTGAAGAAGTACATCGGCGCCTATTACGCCGTACTCGGACGGGTGGACGCGGTCGCCTTCACAGCGGGAGTCGGGGAGAACGCGAGTCCCGTACGGGAAGCTGCCGTGGCCGGTCTGGAGGAGCTCGGACTGGCGGTGGACGGCGAGCTGAACGCCGTACGCGGTGACGAGCCGCGGCTGATCTCGCCGGAGTACGCACGGGTGGCCGTGGCCGTGGTGCCGACCGACGAGGAACTGGAGATTGCGACGCAGACGTACGCGCTGGTAAATGGCTCACGGAACCTCACCTGAGCGGCATCCCGCCCTTTTGTATTTTCCGCCAGACGGAATATTCCGTAGCGAAACAAACCGATAGGATCGCCCCATGCGCCGTTCGAAAATCGTCTGTACTCTCGGCCCCGCGGTCGACTCCCAGGAACAGCTCGTGTCGCTGATCGAGGCCGGCATGAACGTGGCCCGCTTCAACTTCAGCCACGGCACGCACGAAGAGCACCAGGGGCGGTACGACCGCGTCCGGGCCGCCGCCGAACAGACCGGCCGTGCCATCGGTGTGCTCGCCGACCTCCAGGGTCCGAAGATCCGGCTGGAGACCTTCGCCGAGGGCCCGGTGGAGCTGGAGCGCGGTGACGAGTTCGTCATCACCACCGAGGACGTCCCGGGTGACAAGCACATCTGCGGAACCACCTACAAGGGTCTGCCGGGCGATGTCTCGCGCGGCGACCAGATCCTCATCAACGACGGCAACGTCGAGCTGAAGGTCCTGGACGTCGAGGGCTCCCGGGTCAGGACGATCGTCATCGAGGGCGGTGTCGTCTCCGACCACAAGGGCATCAACCTGCCGGGCACGGCCGTGAACGTGCCGGCGCTCTCCGAGAAGGACGTCGAGGACCTCCGGTTCGCGCTGCGGATGGGCTGCGACATGGTCGCCCTGTCCTTCGTGCGGGACGCCGACGACGTGCAGGACGTGCACAAGGTCATGGACGAGGTCGGCCGCCGCGTCCCGGTCATCGCCAAGGTGGAGAAGCCGCAGGCGGTGGAGAACATGGAGGCCGTCGTCGCGGCGTTCGACGCCGTGATGGTGGCCCGTGGCGACCTGGCCGTCGAGTACCCGCTCGAGAAGGTCCCCATGGTGCAGAAGCGGCTGATCGAGCTGTGCCGCCGCAACGCCAAGCCGGTGATCGTGGCGACCCAGATGATGGAGTCGATGATCACCAACTCCCGCCCGACCCGCGCCGAGGCCTCCGACGTGGCCAACGCGATCCTGGACGGCGCCGACGCCGTCATGCTCTCCGCCGAGTCGAGCGTGGGCGCCTACCCGATCGAGACCGTCAAGACGATGTCGAAGATCGTCCAGGCGGCCGAGGAGGAGCTGCTCGCCAAGGGCCTGCAGCCGCTCGTCCCGGGCAAGAAGCCGCGCACCCAGGGCGGTTCGGTCGCCCGCGCGGCCTGCGAGATCGCCGACTTCCTCGGCGGCAAGGGCCTGATCGCCTTCACCAAGTCCGGTGACACCGCCCGCCGGCTGTGCCGCTACCGCGTCGCCCAGCCGATCCTGGCCTTCACCACCGACGAGGCCACCCGCAACCAGCTCACCCTCAGCTGGGGCGTGGAGTCGCACGTCGTCCCGTTCGTGAACAGCACCGACGAGATGGTCGACCTGGTCGACGGCGAACTGGTCAAGCTGGGCCGCTTCAACGAGGGCGAGATCGTCATCATCACGGCCGGCTCGCCCCCCGGCGTCCCGGGCACCACCAACATGGTCCGCGTCCACCACCTCGGTGCCGATCACACCGGCTGACGTCCCCGCGAAGGGTCGTGTACGGCGCTGAGGGCGCCCCTGGACCAGGGGCGCCCTCAGGCGTTGTGCGGCTCCCGAACGGGCCTTTGGGGGCGCTCAGTCGGTGATGAACTGATGCAGCCCGGGGACGTGCAGGGTTCCGCCGAACTGGCCGGCCTGCACGACCTTCACCTTGGTGAAGTAGATCAGCGGGATGTTCAGCGGCGGCGGGCTCTCCGGGCTGAAGGTCACCGGGATCAGCCCCAGCAGATTGCCGGAGATGGACTCGGTGTACATGAGCGTCTCGCCGTCGCGGATCGTCGACGTCGTTCCGGCGCCCGCCTGCACGTGGTACGTCTTGCCCGACTGCGGGTCCTCGACCGTCTGGTGCAGATCGCCGATGTCGGTGCCGTCGGAGATGACGTACTTCAGCACCTCCTTGGTGGTGCCGTTGGCCGTCTTCACCTTGACGATGCCCTGGTAGTCGGCGCCCTTGAGCAGCAGCGAGCTGGCGTTCAGGTACCACGGGTCATCGGGCAGCGGGACGGTGTTGTCGACCCCGCCCTTGTCGTCCGTGGCGGCCGGGCAGTCCTCGGGGTCGGTGGTGGCGCTCGCCGACGGGCTCGGGGTCGCGGTGGCGGTGGCCTCGTCGGCCGCCTCCTCCACCGCCTCGCCGGTGGCCTCGGCCGCCGGGGACGCCGCGTCGGTGGTGTCCTTGACCGCGTCCTCGACCGTCTCGGTGACCTCGTCGGTGGTCTCCTTGCCGGGGTCGGAGGCTTCGGCGCTCGGCGACGCGGAGGCCGACGGGGTGGCCGAGGGCGACGGGCTCGCGCTCTCCGTGTCGTCACCCGGCGTGAAGATGCCCGTGATGGCGTCGCCGATGCCCTCCAGCAGGTTGCCGTCGGACTCCGAGGGCGACGGCGAGGGGGACGCCGTAGCGGTCTGCTCGCCACCGGACTGCGGCTCGGCGGTCCTGCTCTCGGACGCGGACGGCGTGGGTTCGGCCTCGTCGTCGGAACCTGAATCCGGCGAAGAGGGCTCACCCGTGGAGGCCGACGGGGTGGGTGTCGGTTCCGCCGTGTCGTCCTCGGCGGGGGATTCGCTCGCGCTCTCGCTCACGGACGGCGACGGGGACCCGCTCTCGCCCTCCAGGGCGGCCACGCAGTCCTTGTACTCGTCGGCCGTCAGGCTCTTGGCGGCGGGCTGGTCCTCCGCGTTGGCGAGCGTCGGCGTGAAGCCCATCCCCATGAGGACCGCGGTCGGCATCGCGGCCAGGGCGATCGCCTTGCCGGCCGGCACGTGGAACCGGGTGAACAGCGGCTTCTTGGGAGCCGCGTGCCGCGGCCCGGTTCTCGCACGGGACTCCACGTCAGTCCCGTGGGTCACCTCGTCAGCCGGCACTGTGCCTCCCGTTCGCCCCGTTCGCCGGGCTCGTTCCTGACAGATCGTTCGGCTGGTCCACCGGGTCCGCCTCGGCCGGGAGCGCGCCCGCGGGGGCGTCACCCTGCTCGACCGTGGCCTCCGGCACCGGCCGCGGCTGCGGCTCCGGCGGCGCGCCCGGCGCCCACGACACGGCCATCGCACCGCCGACGAGGGCGAGCAGGAAGCCGATCAGGAAGCCGCCGAGGTTGGACACGGGGAGGGACACCAGTGCCAGCAGGATCGCCGCGACCCCCGCGAAGGTGCGTACGTGCTTCTGGAACCAGAGGCTGACGCCGAGGACGACGAGCAGCACGCCGATGATCAAGGACCCGGCGCCCGCGGTGGTGGCCATCGCCAGCGTCAGGTGACCGATCTGGAGGTTCGCGTACGGGAAGTAGGCGATGGGGAGTCCGCCGAGGATGACGAACAGACCGGCCCAGAAAGGCCTCTCGCCCCGCCAGGCGCGGAAGTGCCGCCTGATGACCCGGAGGTAGTGCTCGTCGCGGCCGGGTACGGCAGGAGTCTCGGCGCTCATGGAAAACAGCTCCCTGGTACGGCTTTGCTGTGGTGGTGAGTTGTGCGGCTCGGGCCGGGGTGTGCGGACACGGCCGGAGTGGGGACGGGCGGGGGCGCCACCGGCTCCCCCGCCCGTCAGCGAGTGCTTAGTAGCACTCCTTGACACCCGTCGACAGCTTCATCGACAGACCGCTGAGCTTGAAGGTTCCGGCGGTGGTCGCCCACGCCGTCTGCTTCACGTCCTTCAGCACGACCGAGTCGGCCTGCTGCGCGAAGCCGAACGGGTTGGACTGCTCCTTGCCGCCCTTCATGCCGGGACCCTTGGTGGCGTCCTTGGCGGCCACACCGATGTCGATGCCCTTGAACGTCGCGTCGGCCTCGAGCTCGGCCACGTCGATGTACAGGTTCTCGGCCTCGACCGGCTTGTTCGGGTCCTGGCCGGCCCGCAGGATCAGGCTGACGCTCCCGAGGATCGGGATGTCGGGGGTAACGACCGACTGGCACAGGCTGTTGATGGTCGCGGTCTTGAAGGCCGAGACCGCGACGGGGTGAACCGTCTTCTTGCCGCTGAGCGTGTAGCCCTCGTCAAGGGCGCCGTACTGGCTGAAGCCCGTACCGTCGAGCTGCTTGGTCGTCACCTTGAACGACTGGCCCGACACGCTGAACGACGCGGCGAGAGCGCCCTGCGCGAGGGCGACACCTATCGCTGCCGTGGCGGCCACGCTGGGCACCATCACGACGGCGAACCGCTTCCATCTGGTCCCGCCACGCACCTGGGACTCCATATTTCCTCCTTCTCGGACGTACATCTCCTGGCCCTGACTGCCGCTGTCGAACGCGACGGCTCAGCCGGGCAGGGATGGGAGAAGTGCTACGTCCTCGGGAAGGAGAGCGCCTGCTTCGGCGGCGCGAACCGCGCCCGAATCACCGGCGATCACCCCCGAGCGACAACCACTGGTCGCGCCTGACACGCATCACGCACAACCTTGCTGGACAGGCTTCGCCTGGTGGCGAAGACCCCCCTGCCCGAGAGCCGGCGCCACTGCCGCCGGCTCTGCTCGGTGGGGACCCTGGACTCCCGTCACCCGACCGGCTGTCGGGTAGTTCGGGAATGGACCGAGCGTCGCCGATCGTGGTGCATTCTCGGCGCCCGCACAAGGGGGTTCGTTACTCGCTAGTAACGGCCGGATAACCGAACAACGACCCGCTGGTCTCGGACATCGACGGAGGGTGGCGCGAGAGGGGTGGACATGTCAGCGAATGGCCGGACAGAGTCCGACAGAACAACGCCCTCGACTTACTGGAAGTAACAGCGGCCGCGATTACCAAGATTTGGTAAAGCGCGGCCGCTTTGGCACTTCGTCGGCAGTTCTTTCACTCGGGCAACACGCGCCCTCGCGTTTAGTGACTGGTCAGAACGGGGCTCGCACCCCGGTCAGAACAGAGCGCGCGCCAGCGCCCTGCGCGCCGCCGTCACTCGCGGGTCGTCGGAGCCGACGACCTCGAACAGCTCCAGCAACCGCAGGCGTACGGCCTCCCGCTCGTCGCCGGCGGTGCGCTGGACGGTCTCGATGAGCCGTCCGAAGGCGTCCTCGACATGACCGCCCACCAGATCCAGGTCGGCGGCGGCGATCTGCGCCTGCGGGTCGGCCGGCCGGTCCGCCGCCTCCTTGCGCACCCGCACCGGATCGGCACCCTGCACCCGCTGCAGCAACTCGGCCTGCGCCAGGCCCAGTTTCGCCTCGGAGTTCCCGGGGTCGTCGCTCAGCACGTTCTTGTAGGCCTGGACCGCTCCGCCGAAGTCCCCCGCGTCAAGGGCCTGTACGGCGGCCTCCAGCAGGGCGTCGTACGGGCCGGCCGGTGCCGCGGGCGCCGGCTGGGCGGCGCCGGGCTCGGCCTCGGGGTCGACGGCGAGACCGGTGAGCCCGAAGCGCTGCTCGGCCACCGTCACCAGCTGGTCGAGGGTCCCCCGGATCTGCGCCTCGCCGGCGGCACCCTGGAAGAGCGGGAGCGCCTGGCCGGCGACGACGGCGAACACGGCCGGGATGCCCTGCACCCCGAACTGCTGCATCAGCATCTGGTTGGCGTCGACGTCGATCTTGGCGAGGACGAAGCGGCCGTTGTACTCGACGGCGAGCCGCTCGAGCACGGGGCTCAGCTGCTTGCAGGGCTGGCACCACTCGGCCCAGAAGTCGATGACGACGGGCACCTCGGTGGACCGCTGGAGTACGTCTCGCTCGAACCCGGCCTCGTCGACGTCGAGGACGAGGTCGGCGGGCGAGACGGCCCCTCCCCCGCCCTGCCGGGCGGCATCGGCGCGCGCCTGCTCCGCCTTCGCCTTGGCCTCTTGGGCCGCCTTCACCGCGGCGAGGTCGACGACTCCGCTCATGGACATGTTCCGTGGCTGCATGCGTCTATCCTCCCCCGTCTTCGCGCGCGAGTGAAAAGCGATGAGAAAAGCCGATCGGACGCCGGGTCCCCACCCCACGCCAGTGGTTTCGCTACGGGTCGTAGCGTAATGGCACCGGGCGCCTCAGGTACACCGTGTCCCGGTGATCTGTCTCACGGCGGCAGCGGGAACCGCGGTGGTTATGGTCGGGGGATGCAGAGCAGCCTTCCCGCCCCACGTGCCACCGGGCGTCCCCGCAGCGCGGCGGCGGACGCCGCGATCCTCGCGGCGACGCGGGAGGCGCTGGTGGAGCTGGGCTGGTCGAAACTGACCCTGTCGGACGTGGCCGTGCGGGCCGGCGTCGCGAAGACGACGCTCTACCGCCGCTGGGCGGGCAAGAACGAGCTGGTGGTCGACGCGGTGGCCGAGCTCTTCGACGAACTCGAACTCCCCGACCGCGGCACCCTGGGCGCGGACATCGAGGGAGTGGTGCTGCAGTTCGCGGCGATCCTGGCCCGCCCGGAGGCCAAGAGCGGCCTGATGGCGGTGGTCGCGGAGTCCACCCGCGACGAGGCGCTGCGTGAACGCATCCGCACCTCCATCGTCGACCGGCAGAAACGCCTGGTCCTGGAGGGCAGGTCCCGGGCCCAGGCCCGCGGCGAACTTCCCCCGGAGACGGACGCGTCGGAGGCGGCCCGCACGGTGGACCTCATCTTCGACGTGGTCGCCGGCGCGGTGGTCCACCGCTGCCTGGTCAGCGCGGAACCGGCGGACGAGGAGTGGGTACGGGGCTTCACGAAGGTACTGGTGGCGGGGCTGGCGGCAACGGCCGCGGGATGAGGGCGGCTTCGGCCGCCGGGGGGAGGCACTGAGCGATCCCCACCCCCGGCCGCCTCGGCCGGCCCCTGGGTCAGAATCCGGCGGGCTCCGTGTACACGCCCCACTCGTCCCGCAGCACCCCGCAGATCTCGCCCAGCGTCGCCTCGGCGCGTACGGCGTCCAGCATCGGCCCGATCATGTTGGACCCGTCCCGGGCCGAGGCGAGCATCGCGTCCAGCGCGGACCGCACCGCCGCCTCGTCGCGGCCCGCCTTGCGCCCGGCGAGCTCCCGCACCTGCTCCCGCTCCACCTCGTGGCTCACCCGCAGGATCTCCAGATCACCGGTGACCGACCCGGTGTGGACGTTCACGCCCACCACCTTCTTGTCACCCTTCTCCAGCGACCGCTGGTACTGGAACGCCGACTCGGCGATCTCGCCGGTGAACCAGCCGTCCTCGATCCCCCGCAGGATCCCGGAGGTGATCGGCCCGATCGGATGGCGGCCGTCGGGATGCGCCCGCAGCCCCCGCTCCTTGATCTGGTCGAAGATCTTCTCCGCGTCCGCCTCGATGCGGTCCGTGAGCTGCTCGACGTACCAGGCACCGCCCAGCGGGTCCGCGACGTTCGCGACGCCGGTCTCCTCCATCAGCACCTGCTGGGTGCGCAGCGCGATCTCCGCCGCCTGCTCGCTGGGCAGCGCCAGCGTCTCGTCCAGCGCGTTGGTGTGCAGCGAGTTCGTCCCACCCAGCACCGCCGCCAGGGCCTCCACAGCCGTCCGCACGACGTTGTTGTACGGCTGCTGCGCCGTCAGCGAGACACCCGCCGTCTGCGTGTGGAAGCGCAGCCACTGGGCCTTGTCGGAGCCGGCGCCGTAGACGTCCCGCATCCACCGCGCCCAGATGCGCCGCGCCGCGCGGAACTTGGCGATCTCCTCGAAGAAGTCGAGGTGCGCGTCGAAGAAGAAGGACAGACCGGGGGCGAACACGTCCACGTCCAGGCCCCGGGACAGCCCCAGCTCGACATAGCCGAAGCCGTCCGCCAGCGTGTACGCCAGTTCCTGCGCGGCCGTCGCCCCGGCCTCGCGGATGTGGTAGCCGGAGACCGACAGCGGCTTGTAGGCGGGGATGCCGGCCGCGCAGTACTCCATCAGGTCGCCGATCAGCCGCAGATGCGGCTCGGGCTGGAAGAGCCACTCCTTCTGGGCGATGTACTCCTTGAAGATGTCCGTCTGGAGCGTGCCGTTCAGCACCGCCGGGTCCACGCCCTGGCGCTCGGCCGCCACCAGGTACATGCAGAACACCGGCACCGCCGGACCGCTGATCGTCATCGAGGTCGTGACATCCCCGAGCGGGATGTCCTTGAACAGGACCTCCATGTCCGCCGCCGAGTCGATCGCCACCCCGCAGTGGCCGACCTCGCCCAGCGAGCGCGGGTCGTCCGAGTCGCGGCCCATCAGCGTCGGCATGTCGAAGGCGACCGACAGGCCCCCGCCGCCGTTGGCGAGGATCATCTTGTAGCGCTCGTTGGTCTGCTCGGCGTTGCCGAAGCCGGCGAACTGCCGGATGGTCCAGGTACGCCCGCGGTAGCCGGTCGGGTACAGGCCGCGGGTGAAGGGGTACTCCCCCGGCCAGCCGATCCGCTCGAAGCCCTCATAGGTGTCCCCGGGACGGGGACCGTACACCGGCTCCACGGGGTCCCCCGAGAGCGTGGTGAAGTCAGCGTCGCGCTTGCGTGCGGCGTCGTACCGGGCCTGCCAGCGACGGCGGCCCTCCTCGATGGCGTCAGCGTCCATGACTCCAAATTACTAGGACGTCCTAGTAAATGTCGATGGCTGTCGCCCATTCGCCGGGGCGCCCCAGCAAAGCTCCAGCAAGAACCGCCGGACGATCGAGGCCGTCCGGCGGTGTACGCGGCTACGCCTTGGCGACCGCGGGCGACTGCTCGGCCACCCGCGCGTCCAGCTCGCGGCTGATCCGCCGCTCCACGAAGAACGCGGCCGTCGGGATCGTCCCGGCGAGCAGCACCCAGAGCTGCTTGGCCACCGGCCACCTCGCCTTGGAGCCCAGGTCGAAGGCGAAGACCAGGTAGAGGACGTACAGCCAGCCGTGCGCGATCGAGACGACCCGGGTCGCGTCCGCCGCGCCGTCCACGTCCAGCACGTACTTGCCGATCATGCACAGGCACAGCAGCACCAGCAGCACACCGGTGACGTAGGCCATGACGCGGTAGCGGGTCAACACGCTCTTTTTCATACCGTCGAGCGTAACCAGCCGTTCCGGGCGATCTTTCCCCGGGTCACTGCTCCTCGAAGTCGTGCGCGGCGATGCGCAGCGGGCGCAGCATGGCGAAGATCTCCGCGCACTCCTCCGCGTCGTACACCCCGAGACCGAAGTCCATCGCCATCAGGTCACGGGTGGCCGCCTCGACCACCTCGCGGCCCTTGTCCGTGATGGAGGCGAGCGTGCCGCGCCCGTCGTTGGGGTTGGGGCGCTTGTCGACCAGGCCCGACCTGACCAGCCGGTCGACGGTGTTCGTCACGGACGTGGGGTGCACCATCAGCCGCTCGCCGATCTTGGACATCGGCAGCTCGCCGGCCTTCGAGAAGTTGAGCAGCACCAGCGCCTCGTACCGGGCGAAGGTCAGCCCGTACGGCTTGACCACCGCGTCGACCTCGGCGAGCAGGATCTGCTGGGCGCGCATGATCGAGGTGATCGCGGCCATGGACGGCACATTTCCCCAGCGCTGCTTCCAGAGTTCGTCGGCGCGGGCGATGGGGTCGAAAGGAAGACTGAGCGGCTTCGGCACGGCACCAGACCCTACCGGCCGGTCATATGGCGGTCAGCCCCGTCTCGCTCCTCGGTCGGCCTCGCCCCGGGGCGGTGTGCGCCATGTCTTTTCCAGGGCGATTCGCCCGGCTATGCAACGATTGATCACACATCGTCATCCATCGCAACCGACCGTCACCACACCCCACCAAGGGAGCAGCATGCCCCGGCTGATCCACACCCTCGCGGCTCTCGCGGTGCTCGGAGTCGCGGCGGGCTGTGCCCCCGCCTCCGACGTCGACGAGGCCTCCGCCGTCGGCCCCGCCTCTAGCAAGGGGAGCCCCGCGCCCGCCTCACCGTTCTGGGTCGACCCCGACAGTCCGGCCGCACGGCAGATCACGCAGTGGGAGCGCGAGGGCCGGACCGAGGACGCGCGGCTGCTGCGCCGGATCGCCGACCGCCCGGCCGCGCTGTGGCCGCCCGCCGAGATCGACCCCGACCCCCTCGTCCGCAGGGCCACCGCCGCGGCCACCGCCGAGGGGCGGACCGCCCTCTTCGTCGCGTACGGCATTCCGCACCGGGACTGCGGCCAGCACTCGGCCGGCGGGGCCGCGGACGCGGACGCGTACCGCGGCTGGATCGAGAAGTTCGCGAGCGCGCTCGGGGAGAGCAAGGCGCTGGTCGTGCTGGAGCCGGACGCGGTGGCGCACATCGTGGACGGCTGTACGCCGGGCGAGCTGCACGCGGAGCGGGAGCAGCTGCTGGGCGAGGCGATCCGCCGGTTCAAGCAGCAGCCGCACACCAAGGTGTACCTGGACGCGGGCAACCCGTCCTGGATCAAGGAGCCGGCCAAGCTGGTGGAGCCGCTGCGACGGGCCGGGATCGCCGACGCGGACGGCTTCGCGCTGAACGTCTCCAACTTCCAGACGGACGCGGTGACCGAGGAGTACGGCCTGCGGCTGTCCCGGAGCCTGGGCGGCAAGCACTTCGTGATCGACACCAGCCGCAACGGCAAGGGTCCGCTGCCCGGTGTCTGGTGCAACCCGCCGGGGCGCGCCCTCGGCACCCCGCCCTCGACGGACACCGATGAGCCCGCCCTGGACGCCTACCTGTGGGTGAAGCGGCCCGGGGAGTCGGACGGGACCTGCGCGGGCGGTCCGAACGCCGGGCAGTGGTGGCCGGAGTACGCGCTGGCGCTGGCCCGCAACTCCGGCTCCCGGTAGGTCACTTCACCTTGATCCAGTGCGCCACGGACGGGGTGCCCTCCGCGTCGGTGACGAACAGCATGTACCAGCCGGGCGGCACCAGCGCCGGGTCCTTCGGCACGGTCACCGTCACCGAGCGGGCGTCCTTGGTCAGGCCCAGCTCGATGGAGCGCTGCTCGACGTCCGTGGTGTGGGTGACCGCGCTGGGGCGCATCAGGCGGGCCTTGACGATCCGCTCCGGGTGCTCGGTGCGGTAGGTCGCCCGGTGCTCGGGGTCGAGGATCTTCGGTCCCTCCTTCAGTACCGGGCGGTCGGCGCCCTTGCGGTGCAGGGCGGGCGGGGTGAAGACCTCCATGCGCTGCTCGAAGTGGCCGAGCTTGGTGTTCTGCTGGTCGTCGAAGAGGGGGTCGGAGCCGAAGGTGGCGACCCGGCCGTCGGGCAGCAGCAGTGCCTCGGAGTGGTAGTTGCGGCCCACCTTGGGGGCGGCGGCCTCCCGGAAGACGTTCTCCTTGGGCAGGTAGAACTGCGCCTTGAGGATGTTGCTGGCGCTGCGGCCGCGGTAGTCCTCGGAGCCGTTGGCCGTGAAGACGGTGTCGTCCGGCATGATCACGCTGTTCAGGTAGCGGGTGCCCTGGGGCAGGTCGGGGCCGTCCTCGAAGACGGGGTTGTCCTTCTTCAGGTCGATGACGGCCGTGCGCGGGGTGGACTTCTTCGACTCGCCGACGCCTCCGCCGCCGAGGATCATGACCTTCTGGTCCTGGGCGGGGGGCAGCAGGAGGGATGCGGCGGTCTCGGTCGCGTCCGCGTCGCGCAGGCCGGGCACCTTCTCGAAGGTGTTGGTCTTCAGGTCCCACAGCCCCGGGTCGCGGCCCATCTCGGCGGGGCCGTAGCCGGCGTTGGCCGCCGGGTAGAAGAGCTTGCCGCCCTTGGTGAGGAACAGGGCCGGATAGGTGGGGAAGTAGCGCTTGGGGCCCGGGGACCACTTCTTGGTCTCCGGGTCGTAGATCTCGTTGTCCCCCGGGTCGACCACACCGACGTCGTCCAGCCCCGACACGGCGAGCACCCGTCCGTCGTCCAGGCCGACCAGGGTGGGGTACCAGCGGGCCTTGTCCATGGGGTCGACGGGGATGTACTTCTCGGCGACGGGGTCGAACTCGTAGGCGGCGCGGATGCCCTGGAAGTCCTGCTTCTCCAGCGTGATCTTCTCGGAGAGGCCGTAGATGTTCTTGGCGTCCCTGCCGTTCAGCCCGACCACCTCGTACTGCGTCTGGGTGTCGGTGACCGACAGGGGGCCCTTCTCCACGGCCTCCACGAAGACCCGGGCCTCGCTGGCGGTGACCTTGGTCCGCCAGGGCCGCATCGCGCCGCTCTGGGTGTACGTCACCTTGAAGGTGCGCTTGGCCTTGGGGACGGTGACGTCGAACCGGGTGACGTACTCGACGCCCGCCGGTGAGCGGAAGCGGGTGCCCTTCTTCAGGAACACGGCCTTGTCGGGGCTCTCGTTCTTGACCCGCATGCCGCCGCCGGCCCGCTCGACCTCTCCGTCGAGGAGTTCGTAGCGGGCCGTCCCCCCGGCCACCAGCAGACGGCCGTCGGGGAGTTGGGCGTGGCCGGAGCAGAAGAAGTCGTCGGGGGTGGGGATCTTCTTGAAGGTGTTGTTCCGCGGGTCCCACAGGACGGTGTCGAAGGACCCCTTGTCGAACTTCTTCTGCTCGTTGCCCGAGCCCGCCACGATCAGCACCTTGCCGGTGTGCAGCAGCGCCGCGTGGATGGCGTTGGTGCGGTACTCCTCCGGGATGTCGACCTGGGTCCAGGAGCCGTACCGGGCCTTGTAGGCGGGCTGGGCGATCTTGTACTCGTGGTACCGCTCGCCCGCGAAGTCCAGTGCGGCGGGGGCGTTGAGGCCGGCCAGGACCGCGATGCCGCCGATGCCGAGGACGGTCTTCTTGGTCTTCTGCGAGGGCTGGTAGGCCATGAGCTAGTTGCCTCCTGTCGTGCTGCCGGGGGCGGTCGCGCCGCTGGTGGCGAGGGCCGGCTCGGTGCCCTCGACGGGCCGTGGGGCGGGGCGCGGCGCCTGCCGTGCGCGGCGCTCCGTGTACTGGGTGCCGGCCCATACCGCGACCGGTGCCAGGGAGATGGCCATGCCCAGCACCGCCCAGGTGCGCATGGCGGCATGGGTGTGGTCGAGGACCATCGAGGCGACGAGCGAGACGGCGAGCAGGGCGGCCCAGCCCAGGTGGATGCGGAAGGTGAGCAGCCGGTCGGGGCTGGCGTCCCCGCCCTTGGGGGTGACGACGAACCGGCTGGGACGGCGGATCAGCGCCTCCCCGAAGGACTTGAGGTAGATCGGCGCGGAGAGCGCGGACATCGCCATGCCGGCGAGTCCGCCGGATCCCCGCGGTTCGTGCGGGGAGACGTTGTGCCGGCGGTTCCACAGGTAGAGGCCGATCTGCAGGGCGGCGGCGTCGCTGTAGAGCATCAGCCACACGGAGGCCGCGACCTGGGTGCCGGAGGCGCCGAACCAGAGGAAGAGGAAGCAGCTGAGGATGCCGAGGAGCCAGTTGACGGCCGTCATCGGGTAGTAGACGAGCATCATGGTGTACGAGAAGAGGCGGCCGGGCGGCATGCTGAACGGCGCCCTCCAGTACTGCTTGAAGAGGGTCTCGTAGGTCCCCCGGGACCAGCGCATCTGCTGGGTGAAGAAGTCGGTCCAGGAGGCCGGTCCCTCGCCGACGGCGAGCACGTCCGGGGTGTAGACGGACCGCCAGTGGGCGCCGGTTAGCGGGTTGCGGTGCCGGTGCAGTTCGAAGCCGGTGGCCATGTCCTCGGTGATGGAGTCGTACAGGCCGCCGATCTGCCGGACGGCGGAGATCCGTACGACGTTGTTGGTGCCGACGAACATGGGAGCGCGGTAGCGGTTCCCGGCGCGCTGGATGAGCGCGTGGAAGAGGAACTGCTGGGACTCGGCGGCCTTGGTGACGGGGTTGTGGTAGTTGCCGTAGACCTGGGGGCCGACCACGAAGGCGACGTCCGGGTCGCGGAAGTAGCCCATCATCCGCTCCAGGAAGTTCGGGAGCGGGACGTGGTCGGTGTCGACGGAGGCGAAGAAGTCGTAGTCGCGGCCGTGCATGGCGATCCACGCGTTGTAGTTGCCGTGCTTGGTGCGGGCCTTGTGGACGCCCTTGGCGCGGTTCCACTCCGGGACGCCGAGGCGGGTGAAGTGGCGGACGCCGAGTTCGGCGCAGAGGGCCTTGGCCCCGTCGTCGTCGCCCTCGTCCAGGAGCCAGATGTCGAGAGGGCCGGGGTGGGTGATCCTGGTCGCCCCCTCGAGGGTGGCGCGGAGCATGGAGAGGGGTTCCTTGCCCGGGACGTAGGTCGTGAGGAAGGCGACTCTGGTGCCGGGTTCGGGGGTGACCGGGACGGGGTCGCGGGCCACCAGGGTGGCGTGGGCGACGGAGGCGACGTTGACGACCATGAAGAGTTCGATGAGCCCGATCGATATGAGCATCGTGACGTCGAGGCCGGTCAGCCAGCGGTCGGCGCCCTCGCGCTCGACCCAGTGGGTCGGCCAGACGAGGTAGACCAGCAGGGCGCCGGTGAGCAGGGGCGCCAGGGTCATCAGGAGGACGGCTCGTATTCGGTGCGGCTCACGGGCGAGTAGCGAGGCGTACTGCACCCGGTACCCCGCGCCGGCCGGCTCGGTGAGCGGTCCGGCGAGTCGGCTGTGGGTGTCGTAGTCATAGCCCTCCGGCCGCACAGCGCCCTCCAGTGATTGAGGAGTCATCGGCGAAATGCGCCGATACCCCTACACAAGTGGAGATATGTGGCCGTGTCGAACTGGGGGCGTCCAGGTGGGTGCCCGCCCTGCCAGGAGGACGGCCCGAACCCGGATCCGCCTGACGGGACGGCGAGTTCGAGGGCGCTGCTGCTGTGGGGGCAGGGGGGCGGCTCGACGGCTCGCCGCAGCGGCTGGTCGCTCGGCAGGCGCGGAATGCCGCCGGGGCCGCCCCAGGGCCGGGGACTCGGCCAGGAGGCGAAGGCGCCGAGGTCACTGCCAGGGCCGGCGGGTCAGCGCGGGCGGCGAGGCGCGGGGGTGGTGCGGGGGTGGTGCGGACTGGGCGCCAGGACGGGGCGGGGCCCAAGGTGCGGCGTCGAGGCCCTTGCGTCGGAGGGCGGGGCAGCGCGGGCGGGCGAGGCGCGGGGGCGGGGCGGACTGGGCGCCAGGATGAGGCGGGGCCCAAGGTGCGGCGCCGAGGCCCTTGCGCCGGACGACGGGTCAGCGCGGGCAGGCGAGGCGCGGGGGCGGGGCGGACTGGGCGCCAGGATG
>NZ_JBSFVD010000001.1:39821-248984 GCF_053592135.1 Streptomyces sp. NPDC002784
AGGCGGGACGTTGACCGGAGACGGGCGGGGGCCAAGGTGTGGTCGCCGCGGGGCGAGGGCCTTGCGCCGGACGACGCGTCAGCGCAGGCAGGCGAGGCGCAGGGGCGGGGCGGACCGGGCGCCAGGATGAGGCGGGACGTTGACCGGAGACGGGCGGGGGCCAAGGTGTGGTCGCCGCGGGGCGAGGGCCTTGCGCCGGACGACGCGTCAGCGCAGGCAGGCGAAGCGCAGGGGCGGGGCGGACCGGGCGCCAGGATGAGGCGGGGCGCCGGCCGGAAGGCAGGCGGGGGCCAAGGTGTGGTCGCCGCGGGGCGAGGGCCTTGCGCCGGACGACGCGTCAGCGCGGGCAGGCGAGGCGCGGGGGCGGGGCGGACCGGGCGCCAGGATGAGGCGGGGCGCCGGCCGGGGTCCAAGGTGTGGTGGCCGAGCGGACGAGGGCGCCCATGCCCTTGCGCCGGACGGCGCATCAGCGCGGACCGGGCGCCAAGACCGGCCGGGAGGCCAAGGCGTGGTCGCCGAGGGGACGAGAATGCCGAGGCCCTTGCGCCGGACGACGCGTCAGCGCGGGCGGCGAAGCACAGGGGTGGTGCAGGCCGGGCGGCAGGATGGGGCGGGGCGTCGGCCGGGAGCCGGGCGGCAGCCGGGGTGACGGCCGGGACGACCCCGACCCCGGTGAAAGGCCGCCTTCTCCGGGCGGGCGTGGCAAAGCAGGCCGCCGAGCCGGTCCAGCGGGTGCCCGGCGTGTACGGCGACGCCGTGGACGGGCAGGTAAGCGGCGCAGCCCGACAGCAGCTTCGCGGGCGCCGCCGAGGATGGCGCCGCGACACCCTCACCCCCGCCTGGCGCAGCGAGACCGCCCGCCGCCCGTCGGGACCGTGCGCTGCAGCCGCGTCGGTGATGAGCGGCTGACACGCCCTGCCGTGCGCCCCACGACCGCCCCCAGCACGGCCCTCCGCCCGAACCCGGCCGGACGCCCCGGAGGAACACCCCTTCGCCCCCGCTCCACCGACGCTGCTCCCCAACGACTCAGCGCTGCGCGCGCCGCAGGCGGTACCGGACCACACGCCGGGCAAGCACCCCTCGACCACACCCGCCCACGCTCTGCCGGAACAACTCAACGCTGCCCGCCCCACAGCGGTACCGCGCGCTCGGCCGGCACCCCTCGACCCCGCCCCACCGCCGCTGCGCCGGAAGGGCTCAGCGCTGGATTCGGTACCGGACCGCGCACCCCTTCGACCACCCCCCACCCCGAACCCCTCAGCGCTGCGTCCGCCGCAGGCGGTGTCGCACCGCTCGCTGGGCCACCGGCCCCAGGTCGTCCAACGCGGCGACCAGGCGCCCGAGTTGCTCCAGCGCGTCCAGCGCCGCGCCCGCCCCTTCCGCGTCCGCGCCCTCGTACAGCTCGATGCCGACGAACGACGCCGCCACCGCCCGCGCGAGACCGGGCGGGTCGACGAACTCGCCGAACGGGGTGTGCGCCAGGACCCGGGTGAGGACCTGCTCGATCTCGGTGATCCACAGGTCGAGTCCGGCGGCCGTGGCGGGCCCGAGGCTCTCGTGGGTCTGGGCGCCGGCCAGCAGCTGGCCGAGCAGGGAGACATGACCGAAGGCCCGCTCCTCCTCGTGCATCTCACGGCCGAAGGTGAGGAGTTCGGAGAGCGAGCCGATCGCGGCGAAGCGGTCGCGGTAGCGGGCGACCCGCTGTTCCGCCCCGTACCGGCAGGCCGCCGCGAGCAGGTCGTTCAGGGAGCCGAAGTGGTAGAAGACCAGCGCCTGGTTGACCCCGGCGGCCGCCGCGACCGTACGCGCCGACGTCTTGGCGATGCCCTGCTCGGTCAGGGTCCGCAGCGCCCCTTCGAGGAGCTTGGTCTTCGTCTCCAGGGACTTGGCGGTCTCCGGGCTCACGCGCGCGCCTCCTCGCGCACCGGGCGCAGACCGGGTCGTACGCCGCGGTCCCGGATGTCGGTGTACGTGGCGCGGAAGGAACCCTCGTAGCCGAAGAGCGGCCCGAAGTACCGGTTCTCCACCCGGACCCGGATCCGGAAGCGGCCCGTGGCGTCGTCGTAGGACTCGCGCACCTCGGCCGTGGCGCCGATCAGTTCGGGCACCCGGACGTCCACCATGCCCTCACGGAACCGGTGTTGGCCGGAGCGGATGAGGAGCGATCCGTCGGGCTCGGCCGAGAAGTACAGGTCGGTGGCGAGGTGCTGGTGGGTGCCGAGGTAGTCGAGGACCCGGTCACCCCGGGGGCCGAGCACCATCTGGGCGTCGAAGCGGCGGGGGCGGCCGGGCAGGTCGAAGGTGCGCACGAAGGTCACCGTCTCACGCCCGAAGCCGTCGGTGTACGGCATGTTCTCGATCACGAACGGCACTTGGCGCCCCGCTCGGGGGACCAGGATGTTGCGGGTGGCGCCGAGGGCCAGGAACGGCTTCACGAAGGAACCGCCGTGCCAGACACGGTCCATGACACCCCGGCCGGTGCACGCCTCCCCGCTGGTCAGGCCCACGGAGAAGCGGCGCTGGAGCTGCGGGTGCAGCCGGTCGAAGGCGGCGCCCATGGCCGTGCGGAAGATCGAGGTCATCGCGGGTCCTCCAGGGTGCGCAGAAGTCGGGGTGCCCGCGCCCGCGCCGGCGCCCGGCGCAGACAGCGGCGGGCGGCCGGGGTGCCGGGCAGCGGAGGCGCGACCAGCGTCAGGCAGCACACGACCGCCAGGAGGAGCGGCCAGAGGAACGCCATCGCCGCGGCCAGCGGCCCGAAGGCGGGGAGTACGGACTCGGTGACCAGGCCCGTGGCGGTGGCGGCCAGCAGCAGGGCCCGGACCAGCAGTTCCGTCAGCCAGTTCCGGCGGGCCCGCTCGGGGGTGACGCCGCGCTCCAGCCACAGCCGCAGCCGGTCGAAGGACCAGGCCGTCGCCCAGCCCATGAGCGGGCGGAAGAGCAGGCGGTCGGCGAGCACGCCGAGGGCGCCCCAGCGGGGGCGGTAGTCGTAGCCGGTGAGGAAGCGGACGCCGTCGCCGTCGGGGACGTAGCGCCAGTAGCCGCTGCCCTCGGCGAGCAGGGAGAGCGGGTGGGCGGAGGAGAAGCGCAGGGCGGAGGTGCGGGTGCCGTCGGGGCGTTCCTTCTCGCCGGCCGAGACGCCGGTGCCCGCGACGGTGAGGAAGGGCAGCACGCGCGTGGCGTAGCGGAAGCGCCGCGGTTCGCCCTCCGCGCGCGGAAGGTGCTCGATCTCGGTGAAGCGGAGGTCCCAGCGCTGGTGCTGGGACGGCTCCTGCGTACGCGACCACAGGTCGTCGAGGTCGGCGCGGATCCGCGCCTCTATGTACAGACCGGTGTGACCCATGTGATTCCCCCAGGTCAGGCCATTGTTTGAGCGACTGCTCAAACTCACTGATCGGGAAGGTACCCGATTTTGAGCGACTGCTCAAACAGGAGGCACGGAAAAACCCCGGCCCGCGCGGGGCCGGGGTTCACGGTGGTGCGGGTCTGCTACTCGGCGGCGAGGTACCGCTCGACCGTCTCCACCTTGGAGGTCAGACCGTCGGTCACCGCGGGGCGGATGTCCGCCTTGAGGACCAGGGACACCCGCGGGGCGCGTGCCTCGACGGCGGCGACCGCCCGCTTCACGACGTCCATGACCTCGTCCCAGTCGGCACCCTCGATCGAGGTGAACATCGCGTCGGTGCGGTGGGGCAGGCCGGACTCGCGGACCACGCGGACGGCATCGGCGACGTACTCCCCCACGTCCTCGCCGACACCGAGCGGTGTCACGGAGAAGGCGACGATCACGAGGTCTTCACCGCGCCCTCCTGGCGGGCGCGGGAGGCGATGACCGCGTCCTCGGCCTCCCGCTTGAGCTTGCGCTCGGCGAAGAAGCCGCCGGCGGGCAGGACGGAGAGGACGAAGTAGACGGCGGCGGTCCCGAAGGGCCACTTCGCGCGGTTCCAGGCGTCGGCCCAGAAGATCACGTACAGGATGAACAGGAAGCCGTGGATCGCGCCCATCACGGGCACCGCGTTGAATTCCGTGGTCCGCTTCAGCACCGAGCAGACCAGCAGCAGGAGGAAGGAGACCGCCTCGGGCGCGGAGACGAGGCGGAGGCGGCGGAGGGCGGTGGCGGTCTTGATGTCCACGGGTCACCTTCGATGGGAGAAACGGCGGGGGTTTGTGAACGCATGCACAAACGTTCGTCCATTGTGGCAAACGGGCGGGGGTGCTCCGAGCCGGGGGCCCGCGGCACCATCCGCACACCGCCCCGCACACCGCCCCTAAGGGCACATTCAGGGTTCATCTCCCCCTCCGGGCTCTGTTCGGCGGCAGCCCCCCGCGGCTACCTTCGCTGCGTGGCGATGTTCCGACTTCAGGGCAGCAAGGTGCTCGCCGTCGAGATGACCGGGGACGCCGTGAAGGCGAAGAACGGCTCGATGGTCGCGTACGACGGACAGATGGCGTTCAAGAAGATGAGCGGCGGCGGTGAGGGCATCCGGGGCATGGTGACCCGGCGCATCACCGGCGAGCAGATGACGGTGATGGAGGTGAAGGGGCACGGGACCTGCTGGTTCGCGGACCGGGCGTCCGAGATCAACCTCGTCGGCCTCCAGGGGGACACGCTGTACGTGGAGTCGAGCAATCTGCTCGCGACCGACAGCGGACTGCGGACCGGCACGACCTTCACGGGAGCGCGCGGGGCCTCACAGGGCAACGGCCTGTTCACCACGACCGTGGAGGGGCACGGACAGGCGGCGATCACCTCGGACGGCCCGGCGGTCGTGCTGCGGGTGAGCGCGCAGTACCCGCTGACCGTCGACCCGGGGGCGTACATCGCCCATCAGGGCAACCTCCGGCAGTCCTTCCAGTCGGGCGTGACCTTCCGCACGCTGATGGGCGAGGGCGGCGGCGAGGCCTTCCAGATCCGCTTCGAGGGCGACGGCCTGGTCTACGTACAGCCGAGCGAGCGGAACACGATCGCGGGGGACGTCTGACATGGCCCTGCGTGAGATCAACTCCAAGGTGGTCGAGGCGACCGTGACGCCCGGGCAGCGGCTGTTCAGCCAGCGGGGCGCGATGCTCGCCTACCGGGGCGAGGTGTCCTTCACCCCCAACTCCACCGGCGGCCAGGGCGGGCTGATGTCGATGGTCGGACGCCGGGTGGCCGGTGAGGCCACGCCGCTGATGACCGTCGAGGGCAGCGGCACCGTCCTGTTCGGGCACGGCGGCCACCACGTCCAGGTGATCGGCCTCACCGGCGACACCCTGTACGTCGAGGCGGACCGGCTGCTGGCCTTCGAGGGCACCCTGCAGCAGGGCACGATGTTCCTGGGCGCGCAGGGCGGCGTGATGGGCATGGTCCGCGGCCAGGTCACCGGCCAGGGACTGTTCACCACGACCCTGAAGGGACACGGCTCGGTCGCCGTCATGGCGCACGGCGGTGTCCTGGAGATCCCCATCACCCCCCAGCGCCCGGTCCACGTCGACCCGCAGGCCTACGTCGCCCACCACGGCGACGTGCGCAACAAGCTGTCGACCGCGCTCGGCTGGCGGGACATGGTGGGCCGGGGCTCCGGCGAGGCCTTCCAGCTGGAGCTCAGCGGCAGCGGTGCGGTGTACGTCCAGGCCTCGGAGGAGAAGCTGTGAGCACCCATCCGGGCGCGGGTCCGGTCGTCCACGACCCGATGACCCTGCCGTCCGACGACAAGGTCAACCCCTACACCTTCTGCGTCGAGCTCAAGGGAACCCAGTGGTTCCTGCAGAAGGGGAAGATGATCGCCTACTACGGCTCGATCGACTTCAACGGCATCGGGCACGGCCGGCTGGACCGCCTGGTGCGTTCGTCCTTCCATTCGCCTCTGCACGCGAGCGACTGGGTGGTGGCCGAGGGCTCGGGCAAGATGCTCCTCGCCGACCGGGCCTTCGATGTGAATTCGTACGATCTCACAGACGGCAACTTGACCATTCGCTCAGGCAACCTGCTCGCTTTTCAGCCAAGTCTTTCGCTGAAGCAGTCGATCGTGCCGGGTTTTCTGACACTCATCGGAACCGGCACGTTCGTGGCCGCATCTAACGGTCCGGTGGTGTTCATGGAACCCCCGATCCGGGTGGACCCCCAGGCGCTCGTCGGCTGGGCCGACTGCCCCTCCCCCTGCCATCACTACGACTACGGCTACATGACCGGCCTGATGGGCGGTCTACGTGCGATGACGGGCCTCGGAGGGGCCTCCGGAGAGGAGCACCAGTTCGAGTTCGTGGGCGCCGGCACGGTGCTCCTGCAGTCCTCCGAGGCACTCATGGCCGAGCAGGCGACGGGAGCCGTTCCGCATCAGGCGGGGGTGCCCGGAAGTGGTGGTTCCGCAGGTGGCTCACCGCAAGCCGGCACACCGCGCCTTCCCGGACAGCTGGGAGACCTCCAGCGTCGCTTCGGGCTGTGAGCGGTAGTCTGCGGAGTGTGACGAACTCGAACGCGTGCGCACAGTCACACCGCCCTCACTAGTTCGCTTTTCAACATTTTAGGTAGACTTCATTCATGGAGACCGAGACGGCCACGCGCTGGCTGACCGATGCGGAGCAGTGCGCCTGGCGCACCCACCTGGAGGTCAACAGGCTGTTGACGTACCAGCTCGAGAGGGACCTCCAGCCGTTCGGCCTGACAATGAACGACTACGAGATCCTGGTGAACCTCTCCGAGTCCGAGGACGTACGGATGCGGATGAGCGACCTCGCGTCCGCCACCCTGCAGTCCAAGAGCCGCCTCTCCCACCAGATCACGCGGATGGAGAACGCGAACCTGGTGCGGCGCGAGAACTGCGAGTCCGACCGCCGCGGGCTCTACGCCGTCCTCACCGAGCACGGCATGGAGACGATGAAGAAGGTCGCCCCGCACCATGTGGCCTCGGTACGCCGGCACTTCATCGATCTGCTCTCCCCCGAGGCACTGACCGAGCTCAGCAAGGCGCTCAAGCCGATCGCGGAGCACCTGCGCGGGCAGCGCGGCCGCCCCTGACCTCCCGCTGGTGGACCGGCAGGCGGAGTTCGAACAGGGCTCCGCCTGCGGGCGCGTCGCCGACGGTGAGGGTGCCGCCGTGCCGCTCGGCGACATCGCGGGCGATGGCCAGTCCGAGCCCGGCGCCGCCGTCGTCGCGGCTGCGGGCCTCGTCGAGACGGACGAACCGCTCGAAGATCCGCTCCCGGTCGGCCTCGGCCACCCCGTCCCCGTCGTCGGCGACCTGGAGCACGGCCCGCTCCCCCTCCCGCCGGACCGTCACGGTGACCGCGGAACGGGCGTGCCGGCCCGCGTTGTTCAGCAGATTGGCGAGCACTCGCCCCAACTGCCCCCGGGATCCGGTCACTTCCACCGGCCCGTGCGCCACCACGGTCACCCCGGCCCGCCCCTCGGCCTCCTCCCCGGCCAGCGCGGCCAGATCCACCCGCGCGTCGGCGGGCCGCTCCCCCGCATCGAGACGGGCGAGCAGCAGCAGGTCGGCGGCCAGCTGCTGCAGCCGTACGGTGTCCTCGACCGCCCCGTCCAGATCCAGGAACTCCGGGTGGGCGGCGGCCACTTCGAGCTGGGTGCGCAGCGAGGCGATGGGGCTGCGCAGTTCGTGGGAGGCGTCGGCGACGAAGCGGCGCTGGCGTTCCACGGAGGTCTCCAGGGCACTGAGTGTCTCGTTGGTGGTCCGGGCCAGCCGGGCGACCTCGTCGTGCGTGCCCGGCTCGGGCACCCGCCGGGACAGGTCCTCGGAGGCGGTGATCTCCGCCATCTCCCGCCGGATGTCCTCCACCGGGCGCAGGGCGCGCCGGGTGACCAGCCAGGTCACCGAGCCGACCACGGCGAGCAGGGCGGGCAGCCCGATCAGCATGACGGTCGAGGCGGTGCGTACGGCGTCCCGCTCGGCCTCCAGGGAGGCGCCGGCGTGGACGAGGACGGTCCGGTCGCGCGGGTCGGTGACCTCGATCCGGGCGAAGCGGTACTCGGTGCGCTCGCCGTCGACGGTGGCCCAGCCCTGACCGTGCCAGGAGATGTCCCCCAGCTCACCGACCTGGAGGTCGTCGTCATCGTCATCGTCGTCGTCGGGGCTCTCGGTGCTGCCCGTGGCGGGCGTCACTCCGGTGACACCGGTGCCGCTGATCGTCTCCAGGCCCTCGCTCACCGCGAGCACCCGCCGGTCCTCGTCCACCACCTGCACGGGGTGGTCCTCGTCCAGGTCGAGGTCGGCGTACGGGACGTTCCGCGCGATCTGGGTGGCGACCGAGCGGGCGGCGTCGTCGGCCTCCGAGTCGGCCTGCCCGGTGAGGTTGCTGCGCAGGGTGAGCAGGACGACGGCCCCGGCGGCGACCAGGGCCACGGCCACGACGAGGGTGGCGGCGAGGGTCGCTCGCGCGCGGACGGAACCGAACAGGCGCCTCATCGGCCGGACTCCAGTCGGTACCCGGCGCCGCGGACGGTGCGGATGAGGCCGGCGCCGAGTTTGCGGCGCAGATTGCTGACGTACACCTCGACGATGTTGGGGTCCCCGTCGTAGGCGAAGTCCCAGACGTGGTCGAGGATGTGCGTCTTGGAGATCACCTGGCCCGCGTGCAGGGCGAGCTGCTCCAGCACCGCGAACTCCTTGGCGGTGAGCGGGATCTCGGTGCCGTCGCGGAAGACCTGGTGGGCGCCGGTGTCGACGCGGAGCTCGCCGAGGGTGAGCACCGGGGAGCCGGTCCCGGTGTTGCGGCGGCGAAGCAGCGCCTTGATCCGGGCGACGAGGACGACGTAGGAGAAGGGCTTGGTGAGGTAGTCGTCGGCGCCGGTGTCCAGCCCCTCGGCCTCGTCGTACTCGCCGTCCTTGGCGGTGAGCATCAGGATCGGCACCTCGTGTCCGGCGGCGCGCAGGGCGGCGCAGACGCGGTAGCCGTTCATGCCGGGCAGCATGATGTCGAGGATCACCAGGTCGTACGACCCCTCCGAGGCGCGGTACAGCCCTTCGCGGCCGTCGTGGACGACGTCCACGGCGTAGCCCTCGGCCGTCAGGCCCTTGGCGAGCGACAGGGCGAGCCGCTTCTCGTCCTCCACGATCAACAGGCGCATGGGCACAGCTTGGCAAAGGGAAGCTGAAGAGTTCTTCAGGGTCCTTCAGGTTCCCCTCAGCGTCGGTTCGCCAGATTGGTTCTCGTCACATCGAAACGACGTGAAACTCATCGACTCGGGAGGAACCAGGATGAAGCGCAACCTCGTCATCGCCACCGTCGCCGCCGCGGCACTCGTCACGGGCGGCACCTTCGCGGCCTACGCGTCCGGGGACGACGACAGCGCACCCGCCCAGCGGGACTCGAACACCCGGGTCGCCGACGACCGGGACGACAGCCAGGACGGCACCCGGGACGACGACACCGCCGAGGCCCGCACCGCCGCAGTGACCGCGGCCGACGCCGTGACGGCCGCGCTGAAGCACACCCAGGGCACGGCCGTCGCCGTCGACCTGGAGGACGACGGCGAGGACGCCTGGGACGTGGATGTCGTGACGTCGGACGGCACCGAGTACACGGTCAGGATCGCCGCCGGCTCCGGAAAGGTCCTCGGCGCCGACCGGGACGACGACGACGGCGACGGCCGTGACGACCTCGCCGCCCTGAAGGGCACGAGCGTGGACGCCCGCGAAGCCGCCCGGGCCGCCGCGGCGCGGGGTACCGTGACCGAGGTCGACCTGGACGACGACGGACCCGCGGTGTGGACCGTGGAGACCACGAAGGGCGAGTGGAAGGTCGACCCGAGGACGGCCGAGCTCACCCAGGACCGCGACGGCACCGACGACGACGACCGGAAGCAGGACGACAAGGACGCGCGGGACGACCGGGACGACCGCCAGGCGGACGACGACTGACGGCGGTCCGCACCTACGGCACCCCTGTCCCCCGCCCGCTCGGCGCCGCCGCCTCAGCCCTCCGTCAGCCCCGCCACGAGTTCGTCCGCCGCCCGGTAGGGGTCCAGTTCCCCCGCCACGATGCGCTCCGCGAGAGCGCTCAGGCGGCGGTCGCCGTGCAGGTCGCCGATGCGTTCGCGCAGGGCCGTGACCGCGATGGTCTCCACCTCGCGGGAGGCGCGGGACCGGCGCCGTTCCGCCAGGACGCCCCGCTCCTCCATCCAGGCGCGGTGCTTCTCCAGGGCCTCGACGACCTCGTCGACGCCCTCGCTGCGCGCCGCCACCGTCTTCACGATCGGCGGCCGCCAGTCTCCCGGCCCCCGGGACTCGCCCAGGCCCAGCATGTGGTTCAGCTCGCGGGCGGTGGCGTCCGCGCCGTCCCGGTCGGCCTTGTTGACGACGTACACGTCACCGATCTCCAGGATGCCCGCCTTCGCGGCCTGGATGCCGTCGCCCATGCCCGGCGCCAGCAGCACCACCGAGGTGTCCGCCTGCGAGGCGATCTCCACCTCGGACTGGCCCACCCCGACCGTCTCCACCAGGATCACGTCGCAGCCCGCCGCGTCCAGGACCCGGATCGCCTGCGGGGCCGCCCAGGCGAGGCCGCCCAGGTGGCCCCGGGTCGCCATCGAGCGGATGTAGACGCCAGGGTCCGAGGCGTGCTCCGACATCCGCACCCGGTCGCCGAGCAGCGCCCCGCCGGAGAACGGCGAGGAGGGGTCCACCGCGAGCACGCCGACCCGCTTGCCCTGCTTGCGGTACGCCGTCACCAGCGCGGACGTCGACGTCGACTTGCCGACCCCCGGCGAACCCGTCAGGCCCACCACATACGCCCCGCCGGTCAGCGGGGCCAGCGCCGCCATGACCTCCCTGAGCTGCGGGGACGCCCCCTCCACCAGGGAGATCAGGCGAGCCACGGCCCGCGGCCTGCCCTCCCTGGCCTGGGCCACCAGCGTGGAGACGTCCTGCATCACAGCTCCGTTCACTCAGAGAAAGTCGGTCAGGCCTTCGGTACCCGCACGATCAGCGCGTCGCCCTGACCGCCGCCGCCGCACAGCGCCGCCGCGCCCACGCCACCGCCCCGGCGCTTGAGCTCCAGCGCCAGGTGCAGCACGAGACGGGCGCCGGACATGCCGATGGGGTGGCCGAGGGCGATCGCGCCACCGTTGACGTTCACCTTTTCCGTGGACACCCCGAGGTCCTTCATTGACTGGACCGCGACCGCCGCGAACGCCTCGTTGATCTCGATCAGATCGAGGTCGGAGACCTCCAGGCCCTCCTTCTTCAGGGCGTGCAGGATGGCGTTCGACGGCTGCGACTGCAGGCTGCTGTCCGGACCCGCCACATTGCCGTGGGCGCCGATCTCGGCGATCCACTGCAGGCCCAGCTCCTGCGCCTTGGCCTTGCTCATCACGACGACCGCGGCGGCGCCGTCGGAGATCTGCGAGGCCGAACCGGCGGTGATCGTGCCGTCCTTCGCGAACGCCGGACGCAGCTTGCCCAGGGACTCCGCCGTGGTCTCGGCGCGGATGCCCTCGTCCTTGCTGAAGACGACCGGCTCGCCCTTGCGCTGCGGGATCTCCACCGGCGTGATCTCCGCCTCGAAGATGCCGTTCTTCTGCGCGGCGGCGGCCCGCTGGTGGGACAGCGCGGCGATCTCGTCCTGCGCCTCGCGGGCGATGCCGAGACGCGTGTTGTGCTTCTCCGTCGACTGGCCCATGGGGATGTTCTCCCAGGGGTCGGTCAGGCCGTCGTAGGCCATCGCGTCGAGCATCTCGATCGCGCCGTACTTGAAGCCCTCCCGGGACTTCGGCAGCAGGTGGGGGGCGTTGGTCATGGACTCCTGGCCGCCCGCGACGATCACGTCGAACTCGCCGGCGCGGATCAGCTGGTCGGCGAGGGCGATGGCGTCGAGGCCGGAGAGACAGACCTTGTTGATGGTGAGCGCCGGGACGCTCATCGGGATGCCGGCCTTGACCGCGGCCTGGCGCGCCGGGATCTGCCCCGCCCCGGCCTGGAGCACCTGGCCCATGATCACGTACTGCACCTGGTCGCCGCCGATCCCCGCACGGTCGAGGGCGGCCTTGATCGCGAAGCCACCGAGATCGGCTCCCGAGAAGGACTTGAGTGAGCCGAGCAGTCGCCCCATGGGCGTCCGAGCGCCCGCGACGATCACGGAAGTTGCAGAAGACATATCGTGCGATCCCCTTCCAGCCTGCACAGCCGAGGAGTGAACGAGGGTTTACTTCGAATGTACTGATGGCACTCCGTGCCGTCACCGGGCTGTCGGTGTGATCGCTGGCACGTTGCGTAACCACCTCCGGAGCGCTGCACTAACAGCATGCTGACGCGAATCGACCACATCGGGATCGCCTGCTTCGACCTCGACAAGACCGTCGAGTTCTACCGGGCCACCTACGGCTTCGAGGTGTTCCACTCCGAGATCAACGAGGAGCAGGGCGTGCGCGAGGCCATGCTCAAGATCAACGATACGTCCGACGGCGGCGCCTCGTACCTCCAGCTGCTGGAACCCACCCGCGAGGACTCCACCGTCGCGAAGTGGCTCGCCAGGAACGGCGAGGGCGTGCACCACATCGCCTTCGGCACGGCGGACGTCGACGCGGACGCCGCGGACATCAAGGACAAGGGCGTACGCGTGCTCTACGAGGAGCCGCGACGCGGCTCCATGGGGTCACGGATCACCTTCCTGCATCCCAAGGATTGCCATGGCGTCCTGACAGAACTGGTCACTTCGGCGCCCGTTGAGTCACCTGAGCACTGACCCTCGTACATAGGGGCCGGTAGGGTTGGGGTCGGTCGTCGCTCTTCGGGCGTTCGACCGCGGGCCGGGGTCCGGGTTTCGGGGGACGAGCGTCGGGGCAGCAGCCCATGCTCCGTCGTTGATCTGACACCATTCCCCGGGGGCCCCGTTCGGCGGATGGACGGTGCTCGTATGGAGTGACTTGCGACCAGGGGACGGATGGGACCGCGCAGTGCGGGGCTACGAACGCCAGGAGCGAGAGCCGGCGGCTGACGTCGACCACCTCTCTCGGTTCGAGGCCGAGATGGAGCGGCTGAAGACCGAGCGGGAAAAGGCGATCCAGCACGCCGAGGACCTCGGCTACCAGGTCGAGGTGCTGCGCGCCAAGTTGCACGAGGCGCGGCGCACCATCATGTCCCGGCCCGACTTCGGCGGCGGTGACATCGGCTACCAGGCCGAGCAACTCCTGCGCAATGCGCAGATCCAGGCCGACCAGCTCCGGCAGGACGCCGAGCGCGAGTTGAGCCAGGCACGCGCGCAGACGCAGCGGATCCTCCAGGAGCACGCCGAGCAGGCCGCGCGGCTCCAGGCGGAGCTGCACCAGGAGGCGGTCACCCGCCGCCAGCAGCTCGACCAGGAGCTCGCCGAGCGCCGCCAGACCGTCGAGTCGCACGTCAACGAGAACGTGGCCTGGGCCGAGCAGCTGCGCGCCCGCAGCGAGTCCCAGGCCCGCCGGCTCCTCGACGAGTCCCGCGCGGAGGCCGAGCAGGCCATGGCCGCCGCCCGCGCGGAGGCCGAGCGGCTCACCGCCGAGGCCCGCCAGCGCCTCCAGAGCGAGGCGGAGGCCGCCCGCGCGGAGGCCGAGCAGTTGCTGCGGCGGGCCCGCGCCGACGCCGAGCGGCTGCTGAACGCCGCCTCGACCCAGGCCCAGGAGGCCACCGACCACGCCGAGCAGCTGCGCAGCTCCACCGTCAGCGAGTCGGACACCGCCCGCCGCGAGGCCGCCGAGCTGAGCCGGGCCGCCGAGCAGCGCATGGCGGCGGCCGAGGAGGCGCTGCGCAAGGCGCAGGCCGAGGCGGAGAAGGTCCTCACCGAGGCCAAGGAGGCCGCGGGCAAGACCCTCAGCAGCGCCGAGTCGGCCAACGAGCAGCGCACCCGTACGGCCAAGGAGCAGGTCGCCCGGCTGGTCAGCGAGGCCACCAAGGAGGCCGAGGCCACCAAGGCGGAGGCCGAGCAGATCGTCGCCGACGCCCGCGCCGAGGCCGAGAAGGTCCTGGCGGAGGCCGCCGAGAAGGCCCGTACGCTCACCGCCGAGGAGAGCGCCACCCAGCTGTCGAAGGCGGCCAAGACCGCCGAGGACGTCCTCAACAAGGCGCAGGAGGACGCGCGCAGCACCACCAAGGCCGCCGCCGAGGAGGCCGAGCGGATCCGCCGGGAGGCGGAGGCCGAGGCGGACCGGCTGCGGGCCGAGGCGCACGACATCGCCGAGCAGCTCAAGGGCGCGGCGAAGGACGACACCAAGGAGTACCGCGCCAAGACGGTCGAGCTCCAGGAGGAGGCCCGCCGGCTGCGCGGGGAGGCCGAGCAGCTGCGCGCCGACGCGGTCGCCGAGGGCGAAAAGATCCGCGCGGAGGCCCGCCGGGAGGCCGTCCAGCAGATCGAGGAGGCGGCCAGGACCGCCGAGGAGCTGCTGGCGAAGGCCAAGGCGGACGCGGACGAGCTCCGCCAGAGCGCCACGGCGGACAGCGAGAAGGTCCGCACCGAGGCCATCGAGCGCGCCACCGCGCTGCGCCGGCAGGCCGAGGAGACGCTGGAGCGCACCCGGCAGGAGGCCGAGCGGCACCGCGCCGAGGTCGTCGAGCAGGCCGAGGGCATCCGGGAGGAGGCCGAGCGGGCCGCGCGCGAGCTGCGCGAGGAGACCGAGCGGGCCATGGAGGCCCGCCGGACGGAGGCCGCCGCCGAGCTGACCCGGCTTCAGACGGAGGCCGAGCAGCGGGTGACCGCCGCCGAGCAGGCGCTGACCGAGGCCCGTGAGGAGGCCACGCGGATCCGCCGCGAGGCCGCCGAGGAGACCGAGCGGCTGCGCTCGGAGGCCGCCGAGCGGATCCGTACGCTCCAGCAGCAGGCCGAGGCGGAGGCCGACCGCCTGCGCACCGAGGCCGCCTCGGACGCGTCCGCCTCCCGCGCGGAGGGCGAGGCCCTCGCCGTACGGCTGCGCTCGGAGGCCGCCGCGGAGGCGGAGCGGCTGAAGTCGGAGGCCCAGGACAGCGCCGACCGGGTGCGGGCGGAGGCGCAGGCCGCCGCCGAGCGGATTTCGGCCGAGGCGTCGGAGACGCTGGCCGCCGCCCAGGAGGAGGCCGCCCGGCGCCGCCGCGAGGCCGAGGAGACCCTCGGCTCCGCACGGCAGGAGGCGGACCAGGAGCGCCTGCGGGCCCGCGAGCAGAGCGAGGAGCTGCTGGCCTCGGCGCGCAAGCGCGTGGAGGAGGCGCAGACCGAGGCGGTGCGGCTGGTCGAGGAGGCGGACCGGCGGGCCACCGAGATGGTGTCGGCCGCCGAGCTCCACGCCCAGCAGGTGCGGGACTCCGTCGCCGGGCTGCACGAGCAGGCCCAGGAGGAGATCCAGGGGCTGCGCAGCGCGGCCGAGCACGCGGCGGACCGTACCCGGCGCGAGGCCGAGGAAGAGGCGGACCGGGTCCGCGGCGACGCCTACGCCGAGCGGGAGCGGGCCTCGCAGGACGCGGGCCGGATCCGGCGCGAGGCGACGGAGGAGACGGAGGCCGCCAAGGCGCTGGCCGAGCGCACGGTCTCGGAGGCCATCGCGGAGGCCGAGCGGCTGCGCTCGGACGCGTCGGAGCACGCCCAGCGGGCGCGCACCGAGGCCTCGGACGCCATCGCCGAGGCCGACCAGGCCGCCGCGCGGACCCGGGCGGACGCCCGCGAGGACGCCAACCGCATCCGGTCGGACGCGGCGACGCAGGCCGACACCCTCATCACCGAGGCGCGCGCGGAGGCGGAGCGGCTCACCACGGAAACCCTCACGGACACCGACCGGCTGCGCACGGAGACGGTCGCCGAGGCCGAGCGGCTGCGGTCCGAGACCGTCGCCGAGGCCGAGCGGGTCCGGGCCGAGTCGGTCGCGGCGGCCGAGCAGCTGCTGGCGGAGGCCACCGGCGACGCGGAGCGGCTGCGTGCCGAGGCCGCCGAGACGGTCGGCTCCGCGCAGCAGCACGCCGAGCGGATGCGCGGCGAGTCGGAGCGGCTGAAGGCGGAGGCGCTGGCGGAGGCCGAGCGGGTCACCGCGGCCGCGCGCGAGGAGGCCGAGCGGACCCTGGACGAGGCCCGCAAGGACGCCAACAAGCGGCGTTCGGAGGCCGCGGAGCAGGTCGACACGCTCATCACGGAGACCGCGGCGGAGGCCGACAAGCTGCTGGCCGAGTCGCAGAAGCAGGCGCTGAAGACCACCGCGGACGCCGAGTCGCAGGCCGACACCATGGTGGGCGCCGCCCGCAAGGAGGCCGACCGGCTGGTCTCGCAGGCGACGGTGGAGGGCAACTCCCTGGTGGAGAAGGCCCGTACGGACGCCGACGAGCTGCTGGTCGGTGCCCGCCGGGACGCCACCGCGATAAGGGAGCGCGCGGAGGAGCTGCGCGACCGCATCACCAGCGAGATCGAGGAGCTGCACGAGCGGGCCCGCCGCGAGGCCGCGGAGACGATGAAGTCGACCGGCGACCGCTGCGACGCGCTCATCAAGGCCGCCGAGGAGCAGCTGGCGAAGGCCCAGGCCAAGGCGAAGGAGCTGGTCTCGGAGGCCAACTCCGAGGCGGGCAAGGTCCGTATCGCCGCGGTGAAGAAGGCCGAGGGGCTGCTCAAGGAGGCCGAGCAGAAGAAGTCCTCGCTGATCAAGGAGGCCGAGGAGCTGCGGGCCGAGGCGATCCGCGAGGCGAAGCGGACGGTCGAGGAGGGCAAGCGCGAGCTGGAGGTGCTCGTGCGCCGGCGCGAGGACATCAACGCCGAGATCTCCCGTGTCCAGGACGTGTTGGAGGCGTTGGAGTCCTTTGAGGCCCCGGCGGCCGGCAAGGACGCCGGTGTCAAGGCGGGCGCCACGGTCGGCGCCCCTCGATCGGGTGGCAAGGCGCCGGAGAGCTAGCCGGGCGAACCGGTTCCGGTGTCTTCTGGGGCCTTTGCCCAACTTTTTGGCAAGCGGTCCGCCGGTTAGCCACTCAAAAGGGGTGTCATTCTCCAGATCAAACACGTATCCGCTCGATGACACACCGCTTCGGCCCCTAGGATTCCACCTATCACCTCACCGGTCTCATTCGACAGGAACCCCATGAGCGACACTTCCCCCTACGGCTTCGAGCTTGTGCGGCGTGGGTACGACCGCGCTCAGGTGGACGAACGGATCTCCAAGCTCGTCTCCGACCGTGACAGCGCTCTCGCCCGCATCACCGCTCTGGAAAAGCGCATCGAGGAGCTCCACCTCGAGACGCAGAACGCCCAGGCCCAGGTAACCGACGCCGAGCCGTCGTACGCCGGTCTGGGCGCGCGTGTCGAGAAGATCCTCCGCCTCGCCGAGGAAGAGGCCAAGGACCTGCGCGAGGAGGCCCGTCGCGCCGCCGAGCAGCACCGCGAGCTCGCCGAGTCGGCGGCCCAGCAGGTCCGCAACGACGCAGAATCGTTCGCGGTGGAGCGCAAGGCCAAGGCGGAGGACGAGGGCGTCCGGATCGTCGAGAAGGCCAAGAGCGACGCCTCCCAGCTGCGCTCCGAGGCGCAGAAGGACGCGCAGTCCAAGCGTGAGGAGGCCGACGCCCTCTTCGAGGAGACGCGGGCCAAGGCGGCGCAGGCCGCGGCGGACTTCGAGACGAACCTGGCCAAGCGCCGCGAGCAGTCCGAGCGCGACCTGGCCTCCCGTCAGCAGAAGGCCGAGAAGCGCCTCGCGGAGATCGAGCACCGCGCGGAGCAGCTCCGCCTGGAGGCCGAGAAGCTGCGCACGGACGCCGAGCGCCGCGCCCGGCAGACCGTGGAGACCGCGCAGCGCCAGGCCGAGGACATCGTGGCGGACGCCAACGCCAAGGCCGACCGCATCCGTTCGGAATCCGAGCGCGAGCTCGCGGCGCTCACCAACCGCCGCGACTCGATCAACGCCCAGCTGACGAACGTGCGCGAGATGCTGGCGACCCTCACCGGTGCCGCGGTGGCCGCCGCGGGCACGCCGGCCGAGGACGAGCCGATCTCCCGCGGGGTTCCCGCGCAGCAGTCCCGGTAACGCTCCGGCGTACAGCTGCTGAACACCTGCGAAGCCCTCTGCCACTGAGGTGGCAGAGGGCTTTGTCCCGTTTTAGCGTTGCCGCATGATCGAGCTCGAGGGGCTGACCAAGCGGTACGGCGAGAAGGTGGCGGTCAACAACCTCACCTTCACCGTCAGACCCGGCATCGTGACCGGGTTCCTCGGCCCCAACGGCGCCGGCAAGTCCACCACCATGCGCATGATGCTGGGCCTGGACCGGCCGACCGCGGGGGACGTGCGGATCGACGGCAAGCACTACGACCAGCTCAAGGACCCGCTGACGTACATCGGCGCCCTGCTGGACGCGAAGGCCATGCACGGCGGCCGCAGCGCCTACCACCATCTGCTCTGTCTCGCGCAGAGCAACGGCATCCCGAAGAAGCGGGTGACCGAGGTGCTCGACACCGTCGGTCTGACGCCGGTCGCGCGGAAGAAGGCCAAGGGGTTCTCGCTCGGCATGGGCCAGCGCCTCGGCATCGCGGGGGCGCTGCTCGGCGATCCGCGGATCCTGATGTTCGACGAGCCGGTCAACGGCCTGGACCCCGAGGGCATCCACTGGATCCGCAATCTGATGAAGTCGCTGGCCGCGCAGGGCCGGACGGTGTTCGTGTCCTCGCATCTGATGAGCGAGATGGCCCTGACCGCCGACCATCTCGTGGTCATCGGCCAGGGCCGGCTGCTCGCCGACACCTCCATGGCCGACTTCATCGCGCAGAACTCGCGCTCCTACGTCCGTATCCGCACCCCGCACCGCGAGCGGCTGCTCGATGTGCTGCGGCGGGCCGGGATGACGGTCGTGCAGACCGGGAGCGGGGCGCTGGAGGTGGACGGCGGGCACTCGGAGCGGATCGGTGAGCTGGCGGCGCAGCACCAGCTCGTGCTGCACGAACTGAGCCCTCAGCAGGCGTCGCTGGAGGAGGCGTTCATGCAGCTGACCGCGGAGTCCGTGGAGTACCACGCGCACTCGGACCCACCCGCCGAGCAGCGGCAGGCGTGGGGCGCCGGCCGGCGACAGGAGAGCTGAGCGATGGCGACGAGTCAGGTCATCCGTTCCGAGTGGACCAAGATCCGGTCGGTGGCGTCGACGGTGTGGACGCTGTCCCTCGCCGTGGTGGTCACGATCGCGCTGGGCATGCTGATCTCGCTGCTGTCGAAGAACGAGTTCGACAAGATGGACCGCGAGGACCGGCTCTCCTTCGACCCGACCTTCATCAGCTTCGCGGGCATGAGCCTCGGCCAGCTCGCGATGATCGTGTTCGGGGTGCTGGTGGTGTCGAACGAGTACAGCACCGGCATGATCCGCACCTCGCTGGCCGCGGTGCCGCAGCGCGGCTCCTTCCTGTTCAGCAAGATCACGGTGGCGACGGCGCTGGCGCTGCTGGTCGGCCTCGTCACCAGCTTCGTCACCTTCTTCCTGGGCCAGGCGATGCTCGGCGAGCACAAGGCGTCCATCGGCGACGACGGAGTGCTGCGGGCGGTCATCGGCGGCGGTCTCTACATGACGCTGATCGCGATGTTCTCGATGGGCGTCGCCGCGATGCTGCGGTCGCCGATGCTGTCGCTGGGCATCCTGATGCCGTTCTTCTTCCTGGTCTCCAACATCCTCGGCAATGTCCCGGCCACCAAGAAGATCGGCCGCTACCTCCCCGACCAGGCCGGCAGCAAGATCATGCAGGTGGTCACCCCGGTCGACGACGACACGCCGTACGGGCCCTGGGGCGGCCTCGGCATCATGGTGCTGTGGGTGATCGCGGCCCTGGCGGGCGGGTACTTCCTGCTGAAGAAGAGAGACGCCTAGAGCCGCAGGAGGAGGGGCGCCTGGAGCCCTCCGATTTTGCCCGCTCTTGAAGGGAACCGTCAGCGCCCCGATATCCTCCTAACCCTTACGGGGGCGTGTGCCCCGCTGTCCTGAACCTTTCGATGGGTGCGGAGCATGATCGAAGCAGTCGGCCTGACCAAGCGCTACGGCGACAAGACCGCTGTGTACAACCTTTCCTTCCAGGTGCGGCCCGGGTCCGTCACCGGCTTCCTGGGGCCCAACGGCTCCGGCAAGTCGACGACGATGCGGATGATCCTCGGCCTGGACAACCCCAGCTCGGGGCAGGTGACGATCGGCGGCTACCCGTACCGCAAGCTGCCCAACGCCCCGCGACAGGTCGGCGCGCTGCTCGACGCCAAGGCCGTGCACGGCGGACGCACCGCCCGCAACCATCTGCTGAGCCTGGCCCAGCTGTCCGGCATCCCGGCCCGCCGGGTGGACGAGGTGCTCGGCGTGGTGGGCCTGCAGGACGTGGCGAAGCGGCGCTCCAAGGGCTTCTCGCTCGGCATGGGGCAGCGGCTCGGCATCGCCGCGGCGCTGCTCGGCGACCCCCAGGTGCTGCTGTTCGACGAGCCGGTCAACGGCCTCGACCCCGAGGGCATCCTCTGGGTGCGCAACCTGATGAAGTCGCTCGCCGCGGAGGGCCGTACGGTCTTCGTCTCCTCGCACCTGATGAGCGAGATGGCGCTGACCGCCGACCACCTGATCGTGATCGGGCGCGGCCAGCTGCTCGCCGACATGAGCGTGCGGGACTTCATCGCGGCGAACTCCGCCGGCTTCGCCCGGGTGCGGACGCCCGACAGCGAGCCGCAGCTGCGCGAGAAGCTGTCCACGGCGCTGGCCGAGGCGGGCGGGCACGTGCTGTCCGAGCAGGACGGCGCGCTGCGCGTGACGGGGCTGCCGCTGCCGCGCATCAGCGACATCGCGCACGAGTCGGACGTACGGCTGTGGGAGCTGTCGCCGCACCAGGCCTCGCTGGAGGAGGCGTACATGCGGATGACGCAGGGCGCCGTCGACTACCGCTCCACCATCGACCAGAAGGCCGGGCTGCAGCAGCAGGTGCCGCCGGGCGCGCAGCCGCCGATGCCGGTTCCGGGGCAGGGCCAGCCGGGCTGGTACGCACCGCCGCCGCCCCAGCAGGGCGGTCAGCCGTTCGCGATGCCCCAGGGGCAGCCCGGACAGCCCGCGGCGCCCGCAGGGCCGCCCCAGGGCCCCTACGGCGCCCCGGCCGCGCCCGCCGCGACCCCGAACCCCTATGCGCAGCCCGCCCCCGCCCCAGCTCCCGCTGCCGACACGACCAAGCCCGAGGACGCCCGATGAGCACCCCGCAGCCCCCGATGCCGCAGACCGCCGCACCGAACTGGCAGGCGGCGCCCGGCGCTTCGTCCCCCGGTTACACCTCGCCGATCCCGGTGAAGCGCACCCACCTGGGCAACGCCCTCGCCTCGGAGTGGACGAAGATCCGGTCGGTGCGCTCCACGATGTGGACGCTCGGCGTGTTCGTCGTCCTCGTCATCGGCATCGGTCTGGCCACCGCCGCCCTGGTCTCCGCCAACGCCGGCCAGGGCGAGCTGGCGGGCGAGAACCCGCTGTCGTTCGGCTTCTTCGGGCTGCTGCTCGGCATCATGTGCGTCATCACGCTGGGCGTGCTGACCACGGCCTCGGAGTACGGCACGGGCATGGTCCGCACCACGATGACCGCGTGCCCGGCCCGCGGGCGGGTGCTGGCGGCGAAGGCGATCGTGTTCTTCGTGGTGGCGTTCACCGTCACCCTGGTCTCGGTGCTGATCGTCGCCATGGCGGACGTGGCCATGCTCACCGACGCCCGGGAGCCGTCGAGCTCGGAGTGGCTGAAGGGCACGGTCGGCGTCTCGTTCTACATCGCGCTGATCGGCCTGCTCTCGCTGGTCGTCGGCTCGGTCATCCGGCACTCCGCGGGCGCCATCACCATCATGATCGGCCTGGTGCTGGCCCCGCTGGTGATCGCGCTGTTCATGTTCTCGCAGTCCCTGGAGGACCTGCGCGAGGCGCTGTTCGAGTACTCGATCCCTAACCAGCTCAGCGTCTTCTACTCGCAGTCCCTCACCGAGACCGGCCCGTCCGGCTGGGACCCCCTGTGGATCATGCTCGGTGTGACCGCGGCGGCCTTCGCCGGCGCCTACGCCCTGCTGGAGAGGCGGGACGTCTAGCCCACGGGGCCTGGCCCCGGCTAGAACCTCGGCGCGTTACGGGACCGCTGCACTCGCGTGGTGCGGCGGTCCTTCGCGTTCCAGCAGGACTTGTGCCAGTGTCTGCGGTCGTCGATGCCGACATGCGCGGGCCAGGCCACGACGTGCGGGACGCCGTCCGGGATCAGCTGGTCGCAGCCGGGACAGCGGTACGCCTTGCCCTGCGCGCTGGACCCCGCCACATGCCGTACGTTCCACTCCTCGCCCTGCCACTCCTCCGCGGCCTGCCAGCCGCCGTAGCGCCCCGGGCGCTCGTCCTCGGCGCTCCGGCCGGACGGGGCGAAGGCACCGCCGGCCTTGGGACGGTTGCGACGCGGGGACACAGGACACCTCACGGGGCTATACAGGGAGCAGGGGCCATGTCCAGCCTACGCGGCGCGCACCGGGGTACGCGTAGGCCTCCAATCCCCACAAGTCCCCTGCCGCGGCGGGTCATTCTGCAGACAATCCGCAAATCCCTCCGTCGAGCCGTGTCCTCGGCACGTGTCAGACGGTTATGCCGAGTGGGGGAGCTCCGCGTCGGAGCCAAGGAAGCAGGAAGAGCAATGCGCGTTGGAAGTTTCGTGTTGGCGGCCCAGTTCCCGGGTCAGGGCCAGGGGGAGGCGCTGCACCGCGCCGTCCGATCGGCCGAGGCCGCGGAGGAGGCGGGGCTCGACTCGGTGTGGCTGGCCGAGCACCACTTCGTGCCCTACGGCACCTGTCCGTCCGCGATCACCCTGGCGGCGTTACTGCTCGGCCGGACCCGCCGGATCCGCGTCGGCACCGCCGTGAGCGTGCTGCCCACGACCCACCCGGTGACCCTGGGCGAGCAGGCCGCGCTGCTGCATCTGACGAGCGGCGGGCGCTTCTCCCTGGGCGTCGGGCGCGGCGGGCCCTGGGTCGATCTTGAGGTCTTCGGCTCGGGTCTGGAGGCCTACGAGTCGGGGTTTCCGGAATCACTCGATCTGCTGGTGCGCTGGCTGCGCGAACCGTCGGTCGCGGCGGCCGGGGACCGCTACTCCTTCCGCGAGGTCCCGGTCGTCCCGCGTCCCTCGGAGTCCCTGTCGGGCGAGCCCGGCCCCGAGGTCGTGCTCGCCTGCACATCACCGCGGAGCGTGCGGCTCGCGGCCGAGCGCGGGCTGCCGATGCTGCTCGGCATGCATGTGGGCGACGAGGAGAAGGCCGAGATGGTCGCCCTGTGGCGGGAGCACGCGCGCGCGGCCGGGCGGACGCCGGAGGAGATCCGGGCCGCGTCCCATGTCTCGGCCGGCGTCTGCCAGATCGCCGACCGGCGCAGCGACGCGGCGGAGGCGCTGCTGAAGGCGATGCCGGGCTGGCTGAAGCAGGGGCTGGAGGCCCATGTCACGGTGGACGGCCGCCATCGGGCGATGCGGGACCCGCTGGCGTACACCGAACTCCTCTGCGGGCTGCACCCGGTGGGCACTCCCCGGCTGTGCGCCGACCGGCTGGCCGCGACCAGCGAGCGGACCGGCATCTCCCGCTTCGCCCTGCTCGTCGAGGGCTCCGGCGACCTCGCCGCCACGGAGGAGAACGTACGGCGGCTGGGTGCCGAGGTGCTCCCGCACCTCGGCTGAACGGGCCTGTCCGACCGGAGGCTTGCCGCCCGTACTGAATGCACCTCCCGCGTACGGAGCGGCAAGCAAACGGCTCTCGGGCTCAGCAGTCCCGGAACTCCGGAGACTGGTTCAACAGCTGGTTGCGCACCGAGGTGAAGCGGGCCAGCGTCTCGTCGACCGAGGAGTCGGCCGGGAACACCGCCACCCGGTGGCAGTTCTGGAAGGCCAGCCGCACACCGAAGTGCCGCTGCAGCGCGCCGCGTATCGCGTCACTCGCAAGCGCACGCAGCAGCTGGCCACGCGCCTGCTCGTCCGGCGGGGGCGTCTGGTTGTCGGCGAACTCTCCACCGTCGACCTTCAGCTGGGCCACCAGGGAGCTGATCATCTCCCATGCGTAGGGCAGGGAGGTCCGGACGCAGTCGACGAAGGCGGCTTCGTCGACCTCGCCTCGCTCGGCCTGTTCCAGTAGGGCCGGTGAGACGTCGAGCGACATGAGTTCTCCTCTCGCACCCCCGAACAACAGGGGTTGCCGGACAGGGACGGGAGTTCACGTCTCGAACACGCTGCGTGCACAGTCCGCGACCTCCCGTTTACTACCGTAGGCAACAGACCGTGACGGCACCAGAAGAATGCGTATATGGGCAACTCCCCGTGGGCACACAATCGGCCATAACCGAACAGGGGTCTTCCAGGGCGAATCGCGTGCACCTACGACCGTCGAGTAGCGTTGCCGACCATGCGTCTCGTCATTGCCCGATGCTCCGTCGACTACGCGGGCCGGCTCACCGCCCACCTGCCGTCCGCACCCCGTCTGATCCTGGTGAAGGCGGACGGCAGTGTGTCCATCCACGCGGACGACCGGGCCTACAAGCCCTTGAACTGGATGTCCCCGCCGTGCTCGTTGAAGGAGGGCGCGGGTGACGAGGACGGCGTGTGGACCGTCACCAACAAGGCGGGCGAGAAGCTCATCATCACGATGGAGGAGATCCTCCACGACTCCTCGCACGAACTCGGCGTCGATCCCGGCCTGATCAAGGACGGCGTGGAAGCACACCTTCAGGAGCTCCTCGCCGACCGCATCGAAACCCTGGGCGAGGGCTACACGCTGATCCGGCGCGAGTACATGACGGCCATCGGGCCGGTGGACATCCTGTGCCGGGACGCGGAGGGTCAGACCGTCGCGGTGGAGATCAAGCGCCGGGGCGAGATCGACGGCGTGGAACAGCTGACGCGCTACCTGGAACTGCTCAACCGCGATCCCCACCTGGCCCCGGTGAAGGGCATCTTCGCGGCCCAGGAGATCAAGCCCCAGGCCCGGGTCCTCGCGACGGACCGGGGCATCGGCTGCGCGGTCCTCGACTACAACGCGCTGCGCGGCATCGAGGACGACAAGCTGCGGCTGTTCTGAGCCGGGTGCCACGAGGGTTCCGCGGCGGTTCTACGACGACGAAGGCCGGGTCCGTGCGGCGGACCCGGCCTTCCTGTGCCGTGCGCGGCCTCAGATCACGGTGGCCGAGGTGCTGCTCTCGGGCGCACTGGCCGAACTGCTCGCCTCCGCCGGGGCGCTCGATGTGGCGGGGCCACTGGCCGAGTCGGAGGTGGAAGGTGTCGTGGACGGCTCGGTCTCGGTCGGCGTGGGGGTCGGGGTGGGAGTCGGAGACGTCTCGGTCTCGCTCGGGGTCGGTGTGGGCGACGTCGACGGCTTCGTCGTCGGCGGCTTCGTCGTCGAACTCGGCGGCTTCGTCGGGGTCTTGGTCGGGCCCCCGCCCGGACCGTCCGTGCCGCTCGGGTCGTCCGACGGCTCCGCCGTCGCCGTGGGCGCCGGGTCGTCGGAGGTGCCGTACGTGCCGTCGGGACCCGGGGCCGTCGGGCGGCTCGTCGCCGCGCCCGTGTCGCCGGAGCCCTCGCCGTCGTCCGCCTTGTCCGCGCCGAGGCTGCCGTCACCGGCGCCCTGGCTGGCCGACGGGTTGACGCCCACCTGGTCGGAGGGGGTGCCGGTGTCGCCGTCGGAGGTGGCGCCGAGGGTCACCACGGTGCCCAGAACGGCCACCAGCAGCGCACCGGCGCCCGCCGCCACGAGGTTCCGCTTGGCGAGGCCCTTCAGACCGCCCCCGGCCTTGCGCAAGGCCGCCGGACCCGAGGTGCGGTGGAGGACGAGTGCCGGGTCGTCGGTGGGCGGCTGAAGCGACGGGAAGGCCGCCGGGATGCCGCGGGGCGGCGACTGCGACTCCTCGTAGCGCGCGCCCGACACCTCCTCGCCCGCCGTCGCGCCGGCCACCGCCGCCACGATGCCGACGCCCGGGGTGTCGCCGGTGCGGTCGGCGACCAGGGCCAGGGCGCGGCGGCCCGCGACGGTGCCCCGCTTGTCGGCGAGGGCGCCCCGCAGGCCGATGGAGGCCTCCAGCTCGGCACGGGCCCGGTCGTACTGTCCGCCGCAGAGCGCGAGGATGCCCAACTCGTGGTGGAAATAGGCTTGTTCACTCACGTCCCCGGCGAGCCGCGCCGCCTCGGCGCCGGACCTGAGCGCCCGTTCCCAGGCGCTCCAGTGCAGTCCGGCGGCGAACGCGGGAGCGGCGGTACGGGCGAGCAGGACGGCCGGGCTCTGCGTCCCCTCGTCGAGGGGCGCGGTGGTGGCCGGCACCAGCACGCTCAGCGCGGCGAGCAGGGCGTCCGCCTCGGCGCACACCCGCTCCGGGGTGACCGAGGGGTGCCCGGCCCACCAGGCGTAGTGCTGGGCGGCGGCCAGGGCCCCGGCCTCGACGTCGTCGGCGTATCCGGCGGCGGCGAGCTGGGTGCGTACGCCCGCCGCGAGGCGGTAGCGGGCGCCGACCGGCGAGACCAGACCGCAGGCGGCCAGCTCGCCGAGGGCGGCGTCCGCGTGGGTGTCGTCGACCAGGGCGGGCAGATGGGCCTGATCCGGCACCTCCCCGCCGAGCGCGACGGCGATGCGCAGCGTGGCGCGGGCGGAGGCGCTGAGCCGGGAGGCGAGCAGCGGGGCGGGCGCGGCGGCCTCACCGAGCGCAGGCAGGGGTATCCCGACGCCGTCCTCGGCGCCGAGGGACGGGTCGAAGGGCGCGTCGACGGGCAGCGCGTCCTCGAAGACGCCGTACTCGTCGACGGCGCCGGCGCCGGCCCGCTGCTGGTCGCGCTGGCGCAGCAGGGCGCCGGCCTGGACGAACCGCAGGGGCAGGCCCTCGGACTCGAACCAGAGGTCGCCCGCCCAGTTGGTCTCGTCCTCGGTCAGCGCACGGCCGGCGACCCGCTCCAGCAGGTCCAGCCCCGCGGCGCGCTCCAGACCGCCGAGGAAGACCTCTTCGACTGCGGAGTCGGCGGACGGTGCCGGGACGTCGGGCGTGGCCGCGATCAGGAACGCGCACTCGGGCGTGGCGTCGAGCAGCTCGTCGAGGGCGGCGCCGCCGATCTCGATGTCGTCGAGGACGACGACCGCGCCGATCTCCCCGACGCAGGCGAGCAGTTCGTCCCGGTCCGGGCGGTGCAGGGGCGCGTCGTAGACGGCGTGGAGCAGGTCGTACAGCAGGTCGCTCGCCGTGCGGTGGAAGCCGTTCAGGCGCACCACGCCGTCGGGGGCGAGGTCCGCGCAGTCCTCGGCGACGACGTCGAGCAGGCTGGTGCGGCCCGATCCGGCGGGGCCGGTCAGCCGGACGGAACGACCGCGCGCGAGCAGTCGTACGAGCCGTTCGCGCTCGTCCTGGCGGGCCAGCAGGGGAAGTTCCGGCCGGGACGGTCCGGGCGGCACCGGGGGCCTGACCGCGCGGTCGGCCTCGGCGCGGTCGGCCGCGGTGAGCTTCGCGGGCCGGGTGGGCCGCTCGCCGGGCGGGCAGGCCTCGATCTCGCTGCCGTCGACCGGGTTGACGGTGACCAGGAAGTCGCCCGAGACGAGCTGGACGGTGCGGGCCAGTGCGGGCGCGTGCTGGCCGAAGTCGGGTGTGAGGGGGTCCCTGGGCGGGCGTTGACGCGGCGCGTTGGCGTCGTCGTCGTGGCCGTACTCCTCGGGTCCCCGGCTGTTCGGGTCCATAGGTTTCAAGCCCCCAAAAGCGTCGTGTGCCGAAGCCCCTCCCGGCCTTGCTGCACACCGCGCTGTCGCTTCTGGTCCGGGCCCGCTCGAAGGGTTGTCACGCAGCGGGCGACCGAACCCTAAACCGAAGCACAGTATCTACGACAGGCCGGGGTACCGCGCGGTCCGAGACGTCACAGCTTCATGAGGATTGCGCACGTGATGCGCTTCGCGACCGGAACGTCCGACCGCTGCTCCCCACCCGTGCCGGTCGTCACACGCGCGGCAGTGACTCCACCCCGATACCGCCCTCGATGGCCAGGATCCGGTGCAGCCGGGTGGCCACCAGCAGGCGTTGCATCTGCGGCGGCACCCCGCGCAGCACCAGGCGTCTGCCGCAGCGTCCGGCGCGCCGGTGCGCTCCCATGATCACTCCCAGACCGGTGGCGTCCCAGGAGTCCAGCTCGGACAGGTCCAGCACCAGATCGCCGACTCCGTCGTCGACGGCGTCGTGCAGGACCGTACGGGCGTCCGCCGCGCTGCGGACGTCGAGGCGGCCCCCGACGACCAGCTCGGCGTGGTCGCCCCTGATGTGCATAGCGCTCCCCTAAGCGTGCGTCTCGTGCTCCGCGATGTGTGTCCGGTGATGCAACCTCTGACGGCCCGAAGGGGTCAGAGGTTGCCGTCTGTAAGCGAACCGATACCGAATTCACCCCGGGGAGTGACACTCCTGGGGCGTGTGCGGTTTCAGTGCTTGTAGAAGCCCTGCCCGCTCTTGCGTCCGATGTCACCGGCGTCAACCATCCGGCGCATCAGCTCCGGCGGAGCGAACTTCTCGTCCTGGGACTCGGTGTAGATGTTGCCGGTGGCGTGCAGCAGGATGTCGACGCCGGTGAGGTCCGCCGTGGCGAGCGGGCCCATGGCGTGGCCGAAGCCCAGCTTGCAGGCGAGGTCGATGTCCTCGGCGGTCGCGACGCCCGACTCGTAGAGCTTGGCGGCCTCGACGACGAGGGCCGAGATGAGCCGGGTGGTGACGAAGCCCGCCACGTCCCGGTTCACCACGATGCAGGTCTTGCCGACGGACTCGGCGAACTCCCGCGCGGTGGCGAGGGTTTCGTCGCTGGTCTTGTAGCCGCGCACCAGCTCGCACAGCTGCATCATCGGGACCGGCGAGAAGAAGTGGGTGCCCACCACGCGCTCGGGGCGCTCCGTCACGGCCGCGATCTTGGTGATCGGGATGGCGGAGGTGTTGGAGGCGAGCACGGCGTCCTCGCGCACGATCTTGTCGAGCGTCCGGAAGATCTCGTGCTTGACCTCGAGCTTCTCGAAGACGGCCTCGACGACGATGTCGGCGTCCGCGGCGGCGTCCAGGTCGGTGGTGGTGGTGATCCGGCCGAGGGCGGCGTCGGCGTCGTGCGCCTCCATCCGGCCCTTGCTCACGAACTTGTCGTAGGAGGCCTTGATGCCGTCGGTGCCCCGCTCGAGGGCCTCGTCGGTGACGTCGCGCAGCACGACGTCCCAGCCCGCCTGCGCGGAGACCTGGGCGATTCCGGAACCCATCAAGCCGGCGCCGATGACGGCAAGCTTCCGTGCCACTGTGCGACTCCCCATTACACGCTGTTTAAGTGCCTCTCGGCCGGACCCTAGCGGGAGTGAGGCGGTGTGTGACCGGTTAGTAACGCGAGTCACGTCTCATCTGACGGACATCACACCGGCCCGGCTCATTGCGGGCCCCGTACGGCGTAGTTGGCCCCCGCGGCTACGCTGGCCGCATGGTCAATCTGACGCGTATCTACACCAGGACCGGCGACCAGGGCAGCACCGCTCTCGGCGACATGAGCAGGGTCGCCAAGACGGACCTGCGGATCTCGGCGTACGCCGATGCCAATGAGGCGAACGCGGTCATCGGGACGGCGATCGCGCTGGGCGGTCTGGACGAGGAGGTCGTCAAGGTCCTCACCCGGGTGCAGAACGACCTGTTCGACGTGGGCGCGGACCTGTCGACGCCGGTGGTGGAGAACCCGGAGTTCCCGCCGCTGCGGGTGGAGCAGTTCTACATCGACAAGCTGGAGGCCGACTGCGACCGCTTCAACGAGCGGCTGGAGAAGCTGCGGTCCTTCATCCTCCCCGGCGGCACCCCGGGCGCGGCCCTGCTCCACCAGGCCTGCACGGTCGTACGCCGGGCCGAGCGCTCCACGTGGGCCGCGATGGAGGTCCACGGAGCCCAAGGAAAAGATGGCGGTATGAACCCGCTCACCGCGACCTACCTCAACCGGCTATCGGACCTGCTCTTCATTCTGGCGCGGACGGCCAACATCGGCGTCGGTGACGTGCTCTGGGTTCCGGGCGGGGAGCGCTGACGCGGGCTCCTTGCGGGGGAAGACCGTGTAGGAGAGGGCGATCAGGCCGTAGATGCCGACCGTGCGGATCGCCACCCACTGGAAGGACCGCAGGGAGCTGATGTCGCCGTCCTCGCCGACGTACCAGACGGCGAGCTGGAGCAGGGCGAGGGCGACCGCTCCCCCGAACACCGCGCGCAGCCACAGCCTGGCCTCGTGGACGGCGCGGGCGCGGCCGTAGCGCGGGGGCTTCGGCGGGCGGGGGGCGCCGGCCAGGCGGTGGGCGGCGTGGCCGTCGAGCCAGCGGATCGTGTAGTGGCCGAAGGCGACGGTGTAGCCGATGTAGAGCGCGGCGAGGCCGTGCTCCCAGCTCGGTTCGGCGCCGTTCTTCAGGTCGATCGCCGTGGCGACGAACAGCACCAGTTCCAGCACCGGCTCGCACAGCAGCAGCACCACGCTGGTCCGGCGCCACTTCAGCAGATAGCGGACGGCCAGGCCCAGCGCCAGCAGCACCCAGAAGCCGACCTCACAGGCGATGATCAATCCGACGATCACGGCACGCTCCTCTCGGTCACCCTTCCAGGCTCCCGGCCCGGGGCGCCGCTTTCGTCGTCGGCGGTGACGAACCGCCGGTACATCGAAAGATGCAGCGCGGGACCCTTCCCGGGGATCAGGCGACGGGGCGACGGGGCGGCGGGCCGTGTTGGATGGGTGCATGGCCGTACCGCTCCCCCGACCGCACCCGGACGACGTGCGCATCGCCGTCGCCGGGCTGCTCGGCGGACTCCTCATCTGGGGCGTCGGGCTCGGCACCCGCACGGCGAAGGACCCGATCGTGCTGTGGGAGGGGCGCTGGCCCGTCCTGGTGCCGCTGGCCGTCATGGCCGCCTGCGAGCTGCTGCGCCGCGTCCGCCCCCGTACGGGCCTGATCGTCGGCACGGCCGCGCTGACCGCGGACGTCGTCACCCAGGGGAACCTGGTGACGGTCGTGATGTTCACGGACCTCATCTACGCGGCCGTCCTGTACGGCCCGCCCGGCACCGCCCGCCGGGTGCCCTGGATCACGGGTCTGCTGACGGTGGCCGGCACGGTGGTGCCGCTGGCCGTCTGGCAGGAGCCGGAGGCGTTGCTGGTCGGGGTGGTCATCGGGCTGGTGGCGTTCACGCCCGCCGGCACCGGCTGGATCGTGCGCAACCACCGCGACGCCGCCGAGGCCGCCCGGCTGCACGCCGAACAGACCGCGCTGCTCGCCGAGATGGACCGCGTCCAGGCGGTCACCGCCGAACGCGCCCGGATGGCCCGCGAGCTGCACGACATGGTCGCCAACCACCTGTCCGCCATCGCCATCCACTCCACCGCCGCACTCTCCCTGGACGACCCGAAGACCTCCCAGGACGCCCTGGCGGTCATCCGGGAGAACAGCGTCGAGGGACTCGCCGAGATGCGCCGGCTCATCGGCATCCTGCGCGACAGCAGCGGCGACCTGGAACCGGCGGCGGCCCCGACGCTGGACGGACTGACCGCGCTCGTGGAGGGCGCCCGCACCAACGGCCTCGACGTCACCCTCGGCACCGCGCACGGCAAACTGCCCGCCCCCGTCGAACTCGCCGCCTACCGCATCGTCCAGGAGTCCCTCACCAACGCCCTCAAGCACGCCTCCCCCGGCCCGGTCACGGTGACGCTCGCCCAGCGCGACGGCGTCCTCGACATCCGGGTGACCAGCCCCTACGGCGACCGCGACGGCCCGCGCGCCCCCGGTTCCGGCGCCGGTCTGGTCGGGATGCGGGAGCGGGCCGCGCTGCTCGGGGGGAGCTTCGAGGCGGCCCCCGACGACTCCCCCGACGGCAGGATCTGGGCCGTGCACGCCGCGCTGCCCGTGACCGACCACGCACAAGGAGACCCCGAATGATCCGCGTCCTCGTCGCCGAGGACCAGTCCGCCGTCCGTGCCGGGCTCGTCCTGATTCTGCGCAGCGCGTCCGACATCGAGGTGGTCGGTGAGGCGGCGGACGGCGAGCAGGCGGTGACGCTGGCCCGGGAGCTCCGCCCCGACCTGGTGCTGATGGACGTGCAGATGCCGCGTCTGGACGGGGTGTCGGCCACCCGGAAGGTCGTCGAGGAGGGGCTCGCGGACGTGCTCGTGCTGACCACCTTCGACCTCGACGAGTATGTGTTCGGGGCGCTGCGGGCCGGGGCGTCCGGGTTCCTGCTGAAGAACACCGAAGCCCGGGATCTGCTGGAGGCGGTGCGGACGGTCGCGCGGGGCGAGGGGATCGTCGCCCCGGCCGTCACCCGGCGGCTGATCGCGGAGTTCGCCGCCAGGCCGGTACGGCAGTCGAGCACCGATCCGGCGGTGCTCGACGCGCTGACCCGGCGGGAGCGCGAGGTGCTGTCGTGTCTCGGCGAGGGGCTGTCCAACGCGGACATCGCGCACCGGCTGGACATGGCGGAGGCGACGGTGAAGACGCACGTCAGCCGCCTGCTGGGGAAGCTGGAGCTGCGCAGCCGGGTGCAAGCCGCGGTGCTGGCGCAGGAGTTGGGGATGTAGGGGCGTCTGTCCCGAACTGGTCTGGACCTATTGACCTGTGGTCCAGACCTTTCTATTCTCGCGGCACCGTGGGCGTGAAGGCTCAGCGCGCCCATCACCCCTCTTACCCAGACAGGGAGGCGCAGCATGCGCTTCAGACACAGAGTTGCGGCAGGGTTCGCGACGCTGTTGCTCCCCTTCGCCGGCCTGGTCGGACTCGCCAGCCCGGCGCAGGCGGCCACCGAGGCCACCGCCACCTACTCCAAGCCCCAGGACTGGGGCACCGGCTTCGAGGGCAAGTGGACGGTGAAGAACACCGGCACCACGACCATCACCTCCTGGACCGTCGAGTGGGACTTCCCCTCCGGCACCACGGCCGGCTCCGCCTGGGACGCCGACGTCACCTCCGCCGGCAACCACTGGACCGCCAAGAACAAGTCCTGGAACGGCACCCTCGCCCCCGGCGCCTCCGTCTCCTTCGGCTTCAACGGCTCCGGTTCCGGCTCCCCGTCCAACTGCAAGCTCAACGGCGGCAGTTGTGACGGCGGCCCGACGGTCCCCGGCGACGCGGCCCCCTCCGCCCCGGGCACCCCGACCGCCTCCGGCATCACCGACACCTCGGTGAAGCTCGCCTGGAGCGCGGCCACCGACGACAAGGGCGTCAAGAACTACGATGTCCTGCGCGGCGGCACCAAGGTCGCCACGGTCACCGGCACCACGTACACGGACACCGGCCTGACCGCCGGCACCGACTACTCCTACACCGTGCAGGCCCGGGACACCGCCGACCAGACCGGCCCGGTCAGCGGCGCCCTCGCGGTCCGCACCACCGGCGGCGGCACCGACCCCGGCCCGCAGCCCGGCTCCAAGATCAACCTCGGCTACTTCACCGAGTGGGGCGTCTACGGCCGCAACTACCACGTCAAGAACCTGGTGACGTCGGGCTCGGCGGCCAAGATCACGCACATCAACTACGCCTTCGGCAACGTCAAGGAAGGCAAGTGCGTCCTGGACGACGCCTACGCCGCCACCGACAAGGCGTACACCGCCGACCAGTCCGTCAGCGGCGTCGCCGACACCTGGGACCAGCCGCTGCGCGGCAACTTCAACCAGCTGCGTCAGCTGAAGGCCAAGTACCCGCACATCAAGGTGCTGTACTCCTTCGGCGGCTGGACCTACTCCGGCGGCTTCGGCCAGGCCGCGCAGAACGCCGCCGCGTTCGCCAAGTCCTGCAAGGCCGTGGTGGAGGACCCGCGCTGGGCCGATGTCTTCGACGGCATCGACATCGACTGGGAGTACCCGAACGCCTGCGGTCTGACCTGTGACACGTCGGGCCCGGCGGCCTTCAAGAACCTCTCCCAGGCCCTGCGTGCCGAGTTCGGCTCCAACTACCTGATCACCGCGGCGATCACCGCCGACGCCTCCAGCGGCGGCAAGATCGACGCGGCCGACTACGGCGGCGCCGCGCAGTACCTCGACTGGTACAACGTGATGACGTACGACTACTTCGGCGCCTGGGACAAGACCGGCCCCACCGCCCCGCACTCCCCGCTCACCTCGTACAGCGGCATCCCGAAGGCGGGCTTCACCTCCGCCGACGCGATCGCCAAGCTCAAGGCCAAGGGCGTCCCCGCGGCCAAGCTGCTGCTCGGCATCGGCTTCTACGGCCGCGGCTGGACCGGCGTCACCCAGTCCGCCCCCGGCGGCACGGCGACCGGCGCGGCACCCGGCACCTACGAGGCGGGCATCGAGGACTACAAGGTGCTCAAGAACTCCTGCCCGGCCACGGGCACGGTCGGCGGCACCGCGTACGCCCACTGCGGCACCAACTGGTGGTCCTACGACACCCCGGCCACCATCGGCACCAAGATGGCCTGGGCGAAGAGCCAGGGCCTGGGCGGCGCCTTCTTCTGGGAGTTCTCCGGCGACACCGGCAACGGTGAGCTGGTGAGCGCGATCAACACCGGACTCAAGTAAGACATCAAGTAAAGACAGAGATCACCTAGGCGACATTGACGCGCTGACCGGGCGGGGCTGCTTCCAGCCACGCGAGGAAACCGGTCAGCGCGTCTTCGCTCATCGCGAGCTCCAGCCGCGTGCCCCGGTGCAGACAGGTCAGGATGACGGCGTCGGAGAGCAGCGCCAGCTCCTCCTCGCCCTCGGGCAGCCGGCGCCCGGCGACCTCGATCGCGACGCGCTCCAGGATGCGGCGCGGGCGGGGGGCGTAGGAGAAGACGCGGTACCACTCGATGCGGTCGCCGTTGTAGCGGGCGACGCCGTAGGACCAGCCCTTGCCGCTGGTGTCGGTCTTCTCCGGGGTGTCCCAGCGCAACGAGCAGTCGAAGGTGCCGCCGGAGCGCTGGATGAGCCTGCGGCGCAGCCCGAAGACGAACAGTCCCAGCGCCACGAGGGCCACGACGATTCCGCACACAGTCAGAGCGAGGACCATCGACACCGACCTCCTCGTCTCCTAGGTACCTTCACATCAGGTAACGGAACGGAAAAAACATCCATATCTGCCTCAGCCGCGGCCGGCACCGGATCGCTCCGGTCCCAGCCGCGGCTGAGTGACGTCACTACGGGCGGGCGCTGCGGTCAGCGCGCCGCCGCGGTGCGCAGGCGGACATCGGCGCGGTGCTCGGCGAGGGCGTCGCCCTCCGCCTTCGCCTGCTCCAGCTCCCGCTCCGCGCGCTGGACATCGATCTCGTCCGACAGCTCGGCGATCTCGGCCAGCAGCGACAGCTTGTCGTCCGCGAACGAGATGAAACCGCCGTGCACCGCGGCGACGACCGTTCCACCTTCACTCGTACGGATGGTCACCGGGCCCGACTCCAGCACACCGAGCAGCGGCTGGTGACCGGGCATGACGCCGATGTCGCCGGACGTGGTGCGCGCGACAACCAGGGTGGCCTGGCCCGACCAGACCTCACGGTCGGCGGCGACCAGCGCGACGTGCAGCTCAGCAGCCAAGGGTGGCTCCTCGGGTCACCACCCGGCGGTTGTGCCGGGTGTTGGTTACAAGTCTAGTGGGCGTGACGGAGGGGGCGGGACGTGCCCCGCCCCCTCCGCAAGAGCGCGAGGCTCAGGAGACGCCCAGCTCCTTCGCGTTCTTCTTCAGGTCCTCGAGACCACCGCACATGAAGAACGCCTGCTCCGGGAAGTGGTCGTACTCGCCGTCGCAGATCGCGTTGAAGGCCGCGATCGACTCGTCCAGCGGGACGTCCGACCCGTCGACGCCGGTGAACTGCTTGGCGACGTGGGTGTTCTGGGACAGGAAGCGCTCCACGCGACGGGCACGGTGGACGACGAGCTTGTCCTCCTCGCCGAGCTCGTCGATACCGAGGATCGCGATGATGTCCTGGAGGTCCTTGTACTTCTGCAGGATCGTCTTGACGCGCATGGCGGCGTCGTAGTGCTCCTGCGCGATGTAGCGCGGGTCCAGGATGCGGGACGTGGAGTCCAGCGGGTCCACGGCCGGGTAGATGCCCTTCTCGGAGATCGGACGGGACAGAACCGTCGTCGCGTCGAGGTGGGCGAAGGTGGTGGCCGGGGCCGGGTCGGTCAGGTCGTCCGCGGGGACGTAGATCGCCTGCATCGAGGTGATCGAGTGACCACGGGTCGAGGTGATGCGCTCCTGGAGGAGACCCATCTCGTCGGCCAGGTTCGGCTGGTAACCCACCGCGGAGGGCATCCGGCCGAGCAGGGTCGACACCTCGGAACCGGCCTGGGTGAAGCGGAAGATGTTGTCGATGAAGAACAGCACGTCCTGCTTCTGCACATCGCGGAAGTACTCCGCCATGGTCAGACCGGCCAGGGCCACGCGCAGACGGGTGCCCGGGGGCTCGTCCATCTGACCGAAGACCAGCGCGGTCTTGTCGATGACGCCGGACTCCGACATCTCCTCGATCAGGTCGTTGCCCTCACGGGTGCGCTCACCGACACCGGCGAACACCGACACACCGTCGTGGTTGTTGGCGACGCGGTAGATCATCTCCTGGATGAGCACCGTCTTGCCGACGCCGGCACCACCGAACAGACCGATCTTTCCACCCTTGACGTACGGGGTGAGAAGGTCGATGACCTTGACGCCGGTCTCGAACATCTCGGTCTTCGACTCGAGCTCGTCGAAGTTCGGCGCCTTGCGGTGGATGGTCCAGCGCTCACCGTCGTAGGACTCGTCGACGTTCAGCACCTCACCGAGGGTGTTGAACACCTTGCCCTTGGTGAAGTCGCCGACCGGGACGGTGATGCCCGTGCCGGTGTCGGTGACGGCGGCCTGGCGGACCAGACCGTCGGTGGGCTGCATGGAGATGGTGCGCACCAGGCCGTCACCCAGGTGCTGGGCGACCTCCAGGGTCAGCGTCTTCCGCTCGCCGGCGTTGGCCGGGTCGGCCACCTCGACGTGAAGGGCGTTGTAAATCTCGGGCATCGCGTCGACGGGGAACTCCACGTCGACGACCGGGCCGATGACCCGGGCGACGCGGCCCGTGGCAGCGGCCGTCTCAACTGTCGTCGTCATTTACCTGTCACTCCCCGCGCTCGCGTCGGCCAGGGCTGCGGAGCCACCGACGATCTCGCTGATTTCCTGGGTGATTTCGGCCTGGCGGGCCGCGTTCGCAAGCCGGGAGAGCGTCTCGATGAGCTCTCCGGCGTTGTCCGTGGCCGACTTCATCGCGCGCCGCGTGGCGGCGTGCTTGGAGGCGGCCGACTGGAGAAGCGCGTTGTAGACGCGGCTCTCCACGTAGCGCGGCAGCAGGGCGTCGAGGACGTCCTCCGCCGACGGCTCGAAGTCGTACAGCGGGAGGATCTCGCCCTTCGGCGCGGCCTCCTGCGCGACCTCTTCGAGGCTGAGCGGCAGCAGACGGTCGTCGAGCGCCGTCTGCGTCATCATCGAGACGAACTCGGTGAAGACGATGTGGAGTTCGTCCACCCCGCCCTCGGCCGTGTCCTGCTGGATGGCCTCGATGAGCGGCGCCGCGACCTTCTTGGCGTCCGCGTACGTCGGCTCGTCCGTGAACCCGGTCCACGACTCCGAGACCTTGCGCTCACGGAAGTTGTAGTGCGCCAGGCCACGCCGGCCGACGATGTACGTGTCGACCTGCTTGCCCTCGCGCTCCAGGCGCTCGGTCAGCAGCTCCGCCGCCTTGATGGCGTTGGAGTTGAAGGCACCGGCGAGACCACGGTCGCTCGTCAGGAGCAGCACCGCCGACCGCGTGACCGTCTCGGCCTGGGTGGTCAGCGGGTGCTTGGTGTTCGAGCCGGTACCGACCGCCGTGACCGCGCGGGTCAGTTCCTTCGCGTACGGCGTGGAGGCCGCCACCTTGCGCTGCGCCTTGACGACGCGCGAGGCGGCGATCATCTCCATCGCCTTCGTGATCTTCTTGGTCGCGGTGACGGATCGGATGCGACGCTTGTAGACCCGGAGCTGGGCTCCCATGAGTCAGGTCCCTTCCTTACGTCACTTGGCGGCGGCCGGAGCGTCCTCGCCGAGAAGCCTGCCGTCCGAGGTCTCGAACTGCTTCTTGAAGTCGGCGATCGCGTCGGCAACAGCGGTGAGGGTGTCGTCCGAGAGCTTGCCGCCCTCCCTGATGGAGGTCATGAGGCCCTGCTCCTTGCGGTGCAGGTACTCCAGCAGCTCCTTCTCGAAGCGGCGGACGTCGTTGACCGGCACGTCGTCCATCTTGCCGGTGGTACCCGCCCACACGGAGACGACCTGGTCCTCGGTGGACATCGGCTGGTACTGAGCCTGCTTCAGCAGCTCGACCATGCGCTGACCGCGCTCCAGCTGCGCCTTCGACGCGGCGTCCAGGTCGGAACCGAAGGCGGCGAACGCCTCCAGCTCACGGAACTGGGCGAGGTCCACGCGCAGTCGGCCGGAGACCTGCTTCATCGCCTTGTGCTGCGCGGAACCACCGACTCGGGAGACGGAGATACCGACGTTCAGCGCGGGGCGCTGACCGGCGTTGAACAGGTCCGACTCCAGGAAGCACTGGCCGTCGGTGATGGAGATGACGTTGGTCGGGATGAACGCCGAGACGTCGTTGGCCTTGGTCTCGACGATCGGCAGACCGGTCATCGAGCCGGCGCCCATCTCGTCGGAGAGCTTCGCGCAGCGCTCCAGCAGACGGGAGTGCAGGTAGAAGACGTCACCCGGGTAGGCCTCACGGCCCGGCGGACGGCGCAGCAGCAGCGACACGGCACGGTAGGCGTCCGCCTGCTTCGACAGGTCGTCGAAGATGATGAGGACGTGCTTGCCCTCGTACATCCACTGCTGACCGATGGCCGAGCCGGTGTACGGCGCCAGGTACTTGAAGCCGGCCGGGTCGGACGCCGGGGCGGCGACGATGGTCGTGTACTCCAGCGCGCCGTTCTCCTCCAGCGCGCGGCGGACCGACGCGATCGTCGAGCCCTTCTGGCCGATGGCGACGTAGATGCAGCGGACCTGCTTCTTCGGGTCGCCCGAGCGCCAGTTGTCGCGCTGGTTGATGATCGTGTCGACGGCCAGGGCGGTCTTGCCGGTCTGGCGGTCACCGATGATCAGCTGACGCTGACCGCGGCCGATCGGGGTCATCGCGTCGACGGCCTTGTAGCCGGTCTCCATCGGCTCGTGCACCGACTTACGGGCCATGACGCCCGGAGCCTGCAGCTCGAGGGCGCGTCGGCCGCTGGTCTCGATCTCGCCGAGGCCGTCGATCGGGTTGCCGAGGGGGTCGACGACACGGCCGAGGTAGCCCTCGCCGACGGCCACGGAGAGGACCTCACCGGTACGGGAGACCGGCTGTCCCTCCTCGATACCGCTGAACTCACCGAGGACGATGGCGCCGATCTCGCGCTCTTCCAGGTTGAGCGCGAGGCCGAGGGTGCCGTCCTCGAACTTCAGCAGTTCGTTGGCCATGGCCGAGGGCAGACCCTCGACCTTCGCGATGCCGTCGCCGGCAAGGGTGACCGTACCGACCTCCTCGCGCGAGGCCGCGTCCGGCTTGTACGACTGGACGAAGGTCTCCAGTGCGTCCCGGATCTCCTCCGGCCGGATCGTGAGCTCCGCCATCTGGGTTCCCTGCTCTCCTTGTTGGGCCCGAAGTTTCACTTTGGGGGTCTGGGGGCGACCCCCAGGATTCTTCTGTACGGCCCAACCAGGGCCGTCGTAAGTACGTACTGCTATGAAGTTGCTGCTAGCTCGCCAGTCGGCGGCCGGCGTCCTCGATACGGTCGGCGAGGGAGCCGTTGATGACCTCGTCACCGACCTGCACCCGGATCCCGCCGAGGACCGCCGGGTCCACGTCGAGGTTGAGGTGCATCCGGCGGCCGTAGAGCTTCGCCAGCGCGGCGCCGAGGCGCTGCTTCTGGCCGTCGCTCAGCGGTACCGCCGAGGTGACGACGGCGACCATGCGGTCCCGGCGCTCGGCGGCGAGCTTGGACAGGGACTCGAGGCCCGACTCCAGGCTACGTCCACGCGGCGCGGTCACAAGACGCGTCACCAGACGCTCGGTGGTCGCATCGGCCCGTCCGCCGAGCAGGCTGCGCAGCAGCTCGCTCTTGGCCGAACCGGAGGCCGCACGGTTGGTCAGCGCGGCACGCAGCTCGGTGCTCGAGGAGACGATCCGGCCGAACCGGAAGAGCTCGTCCTCGACGTTGTCGAGGGTGCCCGTCCGCTGCGCGGCGGTGAGGTCGGCGGTGTCCGCCAGCTGCTCCAGCGCGTCCACCAGGTCGCGGGACTGCGACCAGCGGGAGCGCACCAGACCGGCCAGCAGGTCGGCGGTCTCGCCGCTGACCTGGCCGCCGAGCAGGCGCCGGGCCAGCTCGGCCTTGGCCTCACCGGCCTGCGCCGGGTCGGTCAGGACCCGACGCAGCGACACCTCGCGGTCGAGCAGCGCGGTGACGGCCGCCAGCTCGCCGGCGAGCTGCGCCGCGTCCACGGACGTGTTGTCCGTCAGCGCGTCGAGACGCTCACGTGCGGCTGCCAGGGCCTCGCGGCTCGCTCCGTTCATCGCGTGGCCTCGGCCTTCTCCTCGAGCTCGTCGAGGAAGCGGTCGATGACACGGCTCTGGCGGGCGTGGTCCTCGAGGGACTCGCCGACGAGCTTGCCGGCCAGGTCGGTGGCGAGCTTGCCGACGTCCTGGCGCAGCGCGGAAGCGGCGGCCTTGCGGTCGGCGTCGATCTGGGAGTGACCCGCGGCGACGATCTCCTCGCGCTGCCGCTGGCCTTCCGCACGCATCTCGGCGATGAGCGCGGCGCCCTGCTCCTGCGCCTCCTGGCGCAGACGCGCGGCCTCGTGCCGGGCCTCGGCGAGCTGTGCCTTGTACTGCTCAAGGACGCTCTGGGCCTCGACCTTCATGGCCTCGGCCTCTTCGATACCGCCTTCGATCGCCGCGCGGCGCTCCTCCAGAACCTTGTTGATGTTCGGAAGCAGCTTCTTCCAGAAGAAGAAGAACACGATGGCGAAGGCGATGGTGCCGACGAGCAGCTCGGGGCCGGGCGGGATGAGCGGGTTCTGCTCTTCCTCGGCCGCCAGCTGTACCAGGTTGGCGATCACATCAGTGCCTTTCGTCGATATGTGTCAGGTGGCTAAGACTTAGACACCGAACACGAACGGCATGACGATGCCGATGAGGGCGAGAGCCTCACAGAAGGCGAAACCGAGGATCTGGTTGGCGCGGATCAGACCGGCAGCCTCGGGCTGGCGGGCGAGAGCCTGCGTGCCGTTACCGAAGATGATGCCGACGCCGACGCCGGGGCCGATGGCGGCGAGACCGTAGCCGATGGAACCGAGGGAACCGGAGACCTCAGCGGCAAGCTGCACAGCGGACATGCTGTAACTTCCTTCTCTTTGCGGACCGGTGGAGGTTGGCCACCGGACAACTGGGGGTTTTGTGCGGGCGGGTTCAGGGGCTCAGTGGTGCTCGGCGAGAGCGCCCTGGATGTACGAGCAGGCGAGGAGTACGAAGACGTACGCCTGAACCGCCTGCACGAAGAGCTCGAAGAGGATCATGACCATGGTCATGACGAAGGAGACACCGGCCGCCGGGATCATCCAGCTGTTGAGCAGGTACCAGGAGGCGACGGTGAACATCACCAGCATCAGGTGGCCGGCGAACATGTTGGCGAAGAGCCGGACCGCGTGGGTGAAGGGCCGCACCAGCAGGTTCGAGAAGAATTCGATGATCATGACCAGCGGCAGCACGGGGCCGAGCGACTTGTCGTAGCCGGTGACGTTCTTGAAGAAGCCGACGAAGCCGTGCTTCTTGAAGGTCAGGCCGACCCACGTGATGTAGACGATCGCCGCCAGCACGATCGGGTACGCGATGATCGACGACACCGGGAACTGCGCCAGCGGGATCACGGACCAGATGTTCATGATCCAGATGAAGAAGAACAGCGAGACCATCAGGGGGACGTACTTCTCGCCCTCCTTCTTGCCGAGGGTCTCGTACACGATGCCGCGGCGCACGAAGTCGTAACCGGCCTCGCCGACCATCTGCAGCTTGCCCGGGACGACCTTGGCCTTGCCGAACGCAGCCCAGAAGAAGCTGACGACAAGGAGGGTGGTGATGAGCGCGAGCAGCATCACCTTGTTGAACTCGAACCCGCCTACCGTGGCGATCGGCTTGAAGAGGAACGAGTGCAGGCCCGGAGCCGGAAAACCACACCCGTTGTCGGACATGATCCGACAGCTCCAGTCAAAGGCGAGCTGGGTCTGGTCAGCACTCACCGCGGGCTCCTTCGGCGTGACGCATGGGTACGGCAACCTCGTTGTGTCGGCGCGGCGCGCAGCCGCGGGTCGGCACCGGACTGGTGTTACGGATGTGAGGGCGGCTCTGGGGCATCAAGCCTCGCGATCGAGCAGGCGTCAGCTCAGATGCCCGCGCCCGCGATGCCGCAGTTGGCACCGGACGATAGCAGGAGTTCCCCCAGGCCTTTATCCCGCCCCTACCCCTCACGTCGACGGCCCCGTCTTCTCGGTCTTCTCACTCTTCGCGGAGTCCGGGTCGATGTAGAAGATCTTGGCCTTCATGTGCGCGCGTGCCTGCGCGGCCATCCACACGACGGTTGCGACGACGAGCGAGATCGCGAACGCCTTCGCGTTGAAGAGAGAGGTGTCCTTGAAGAGGGCGACGAAGATCAGGAGCAGCAGGAGCTGGGCGACGTAGAGCATCAGCCCCATGGCCTGGAACAGCTGCGGGAGCGTTTTTGCCGTCCACTGGAGAACGTACAGACCGATTCCCATGAAGAGGATGGCCAGCAGTGTGCCGATCGCCGCACCCAGCGCGCCCTTGCCGCCGGCGACCGCAGCGCTGACGGCGACGACAATCGCGCCGACAGCCGCTGTGGGCACAGCGATCTGCAGAAGATTCCGGGCGTCATTGGACGGCATGGCGGCAACTCCGCTTTCACAGGGGGAGGGGTGTCGTCATGGACGAGCGTAGTCCCGGGCTGAGAGAGAACCTCACTCCGATGGGCCGTCGCACTGCGGCCCTTCGGCTCTATCCGGGGTTCTCGTGAACCGTATCACAAACTATTTGATGAGGTCTTTACCTGCCAGGTGTGCTCGGTGTCACACATGAGAGTGACAGCGCGCGTATGTGCAGGAACCCCGCCCCTTTGTCTGGTATTGGGGGACTTCGTTCCCCCACGGTTTGGCAATGCTCTAGTCAGATTCTTACCTTGCCGTCAGCGCGACGAGCCGGCCTTACGCCGGTCCAGGAAGCGCGAACGGGCGCCGAGAGCGGTCGCGCCGTTGACTTGTGCCGCCCCGGCCGCCACCGGAGTGCGCGACTCCGCCTCCGCCGGGTCGTCCTCGCCACCCGGCGCCTGCCGGGTGCCCGCCGCCGGTTCCGATACGGCCGCGGGGCGCCGGTACCGCGGCGGCACGAAGGCCTGGGCCCACCTCGGGGTGCGCGGCGTGAAGCGCGGCAGCAGGAGCAGGGCGAGGCCGATGGCGCTGAGGATCACGATGCCGAGCACGATCCACATGGACGCCGAGTTCACCGAGTAGGCCAGGGCGCCGAACGCGATCAGCGCCGACCAGAAGTACATGATGAGGACGGCCCGGCTGTGGGAGTGGCCGATCTCCAGCAGCCGGTGGTGCAGATGCCCCCGGTCCGCCGCGAACGGGGACTGGCCCCGCCAGGTGCGCCGCACGATCGCCAGCACCAGGTCGGCGGCCGGGATCGCGATGATGGTCAGCGGCAGCAGCAGCGGGATGTAGACCGGCACCGTCTGGTGCACGGCCGCCTTCTCGGAGCCGGCGAACAGCTTCAGCGCGTCCGGGTCGACCTGTCCGGTGATGGAGATCGCGCCCGCGGCGAGCACCAGGCCGATCAGCATCGACCCGGAGTCGCCCATGAAGATCCGCGCCGGGTGCATGTTGTGCGGCAGGAAGCCCAGGCACATGCCCATGAGGATCGCCGAGAACAGGGTGGCCGGGGCGGCGGCCTCGATGCCGTACGACACCCAGACCCGGTAGGCGTAGAGGAAGAACGCCGCCGACGCGATGCACACCATGCCGGCCGCGAGGCCGTCGAGGCCGTCGACGAAGTTCACGGCGTTGATGGTGATGACGACCAGCGCGACCGTGAGCAGGGTGCCCTGCCACTGGGTCAGCGCGACCGAGCCGACGCCCGGGATGGGCAGCCACAGGATGGTCAGACCCTGCATGACCATGACGCCGGCGGCGATCATCTGGCCGCCCAGCTTGATCAGGGCGTCGATCTCGAACTTGTCGTCCAGGACGCCGATCAGCCAGATCAGCGCGGCGCCCGAGAGCAGCGCGCGCGGTTCGTTGGAGTTGTCGAAGACGGTGCTGAGGTTCGCCAGGTGGTCGGCGACCAGCAGGCCCGCGCACAGTCCGAAGAACATGGCGATACCGCCGAGCCGCGGAGTGGGTTCCCGGTGCACGTCACGTGCCCGGATCTCCGGCATCGCCCCGGCCACGATCGCGAACTTCCGCACCGGCCCTGTGAGCAGGTACGTCACCGCGGCCGTGATGCAGAGCGTCAGCAGGTATTCACGCACGGGCTTCCCCACAGGTCTCGCTGGCCATCTCAGCCCCACACCCTAGCGAGGCGCGCATATGGTTGGGGACTTCCGGGTAGCGACGATGGTTGCACGTGAGCCTGTGCACACGAGTGCGTCTACCCCGGCTCAGCCCGGATACGGCGGAAATCCCCCGGCCAGCTCCCGCACTTCGGCCCGCGTGCGCACGACGTCCGACTCCCCGCGCACCACCCCCGCCAGCAGGGCGGCGATCCGGGCCATCTCCTTCTCCCCCATGCCCTGGGTGGTCACCGCAGCCGTGCCCAGGCGCAGGCCGCGGGAGTCGCCGTGCGGCAGGGCGCAGCAGTCCAGGACGATCCCGGCCGCGGCGAGCAGACCGCGGGCGGTGCGGCCGTCGGCGCCGAGCGGGGCGGGGTCGGCGGTGATCAGGTGGGTGTCGGTGCCGCCGGTGGTGACGACGAGGCCCTCGGCGGCGAGACCGGCCGCGAGCGCTCGCGCGTTGGCGACCACCTGATGGGCGTACGCGGTGAAGGCCGGTGTTGCCGCCTCGCCGAACGCGACGGCCTTGGCGGCGATGGTGTGCATCTGCGCGCCGCCCTGGGTGAAGGGGAACACGGCCCGGTCGACCCGCTCGGCGAGCTCCGCGCCGCACAGGATCATCCCGCCGCGCGGTCCGCGCAGCACCTTGTGGGTGACGGCGCACACGATGTCGGCGTACGGCACCGGGCTGGGCGCCGCTCCCCCGGCGACGAGTCCGATGGGGTGGGCGGCGTCGGCGATGAGATAGGCGCCGACCTCGTCGGCGACCTCGCGGAAGAAGGCGTAGTCGATGTGCCGGGGGTAGGCGATGGAGCCGCACACGATCGCCTTGGGCCGGTGGCCGCGCGCGAGGGCGCGCACCTGGTCGTGGTCGAGGAGCCCGGTCTCGGCGTCGACGCCGTAGGGGACGAAGTCGAACCAGCGGCCGGAGAAGTTGGCGGGCGAACCGTGGGTGAGATGGCCGCCGTAGGGCAGGCCGAGGGCGAGGACGGTGTCGCCGGGGCGCAGCAGGGCGGCGTAGGCGGCGAGGACGGCCGAAGAGCCGGAGTGGGACTGCACGTTGGCGTGCTCGGCGCCGAACAGCGCCTTGGCGCGGTCCACGGCGATCCGCTCGGCGACGTCGATGATCTCGCAGCCGCCGTGGTGCCGGGCGCCGGGGTAGCCCTCGGCGTACTTGTTGGCGAGGGGGGAGCCGAGCGCGGCCAGCACGGCCGGCGAGGTGAAGTTCTCGGCGGCGATCAGCTGCAGGGTGGTCGCCTGCCGCTCCCGTTCACCGAGCAGGATCTCCGCCAGCTCGGGATCCTGCCGACGCAGGACATCGGCCTCTAGGACAGGGGTGACCGACATGGTGGGCTCCGGGGCGTCGACGGTGACGTAGCACCAATGTAGGCCCGGTGTTCGCCGCCCGCTCGCTCACGTCCGCGCGGGCACTCCGGTCAGCGCGGTGACCACCGGGTCCAGGGCCTCGTGTATCTCGTCCCCGATGGAGCGGAAGAACGGCAGGGGGGCGCCGTAGGGGTCGAAGACCTCGTCGGCCTCCGCCGTCGGGGCCAGCAGCCATCCGCGCAGCGCGGCCGCGGCGCGGACCAGGGCGCGGGCGCGGGCGACGACGCCGTCCTCCAGCGGGGGCAGGGTCGCCGGGTCGATGGCCCGCACCAGGCGGGTGAACTCCTTCAGGGTGAAGGTGCGCAGCCCCGCCGAGTGGCCCATCGAGACGACCTGCGCCCGGTGGTCGCGGGTCGCGGTCAGCACCAGGTCCGCGCGGATCACATGGTCGTCGAGGAGCTCCCGTCCGACGAAGCCGGAGGGGTCGGCGCCGAAGTCGGCGAGGACGGTCTCCGCGTTGGCCTCCATGGGCGCGCCCTCATGGCCCCAGGTGCCCGCGCTCTCCACGATCAGCCCGCCCCACGACGGGTCGCCGAGCCGGTCCGCGAGGGCATGACGGGTCAGCCGCTCGGTGATCGGCGAGCGGCACACGTTGCCGGTGCTGACGTGGAGGATACGGAAGCTGTCCCTCGGGAGGCCGAAGGTGGTGGTCTCTTCCCCGTTGCCTATGCCACGCCCCGCGTCAGGGGCTGTCAATTCGCCACCTCGAGGTCGGGTACGACCTTGCGCAGCTCGTCCGGCGAGAGGGCGCCCTCGCGCAGCAGCAGCGGCACCTCACGGGTGACGTCGACGATCGACGACGGGATGTTGCCGGGCGTGGGCCCGCCGTCGAGGTACACGGAGACGGAGTCGCCGAGCATGCCCTGGGCCGCGTCGCAGTCCTCCGGCGCCGGGTGCCCGGTCAGGTTCGCCGAGGAGACCGCCATCGGGCCGACGTCCGTCAGCAGCTCGATCGCCACCGGGTGCAGCGGCATCCGCACGGCGACGGTGCCGCGGGTGTCGCCCAGGTCCCACTGGAGGGACGGCTGGTGCCTGGCGACCAGCGTGAGCGCGCCCGGCCAGAACGCGTCGACCAGCTCCCAGGCCAGCTCGGAGAAGTCGGTGACCAGGCCGTGCAGGGTGTTCGGGGAGCCGATGAGGACGGGGGTGGGCATGTTGCGGCCCCGGCCCTTGGCGTCCAGCAGATCGCCCACGGCCTCCTTGGAGAACGCGTCGGCGCCGATGCCGTACACCGTGTCGGTCGGGAGGACCACGAGCTCGCCACGGCGGACGGCGGACGCGGCCTCACGCAGACCGGTCGTGCGGTCGGTCGCGTCATTGGTGTCGTATCGCCGTGCCATGTCTAGCGGGCCTCCTCGTACACGTACTGCTGATGGGTCATGGGGGTGCTCACGGCAGCGCCTTGCGGGCGGTGGCGAAGCGCGGCCGGTTGTTGAGGTCCGGGTGATCGGCCGCGTCGGCCCAGCCCCGCTCCTCGGTGAAGATCCACGGCACCTGGCCGCCCTGGGTGTCGGCGTGCTCGATGACGACGACGCCCCCGGGGCGCAGCAGCCGGTGCGCGGTGCGCTCCAGGCCGCGGATGAGTTCGAGGCCGTCCTCCCCGGAGAACAGGGCGAGTTCGGGATCGTAGTCGCGTGCCTCGGGCGCCACGTACTCCCACTCGGTGAGGGGGATGTACGGCGGATTGGAGATGACCAGGTCGACCTGGCCGTCCAGGTCGGGGAAGGCGTCGAGGGCGTTGCCCTGACGCAGGTCGACGCGGGACCCCTCCATGTTCTTGCGGGTCCACCGCAGGGCGTCCTCGGACAGCTCCACGGCGTGCACCCGGGAGCGCGGGACCTCCTGGGCGAGGGCGAGCGCGATGGCGCCCGAGCCCGTGCACAGGTCGACGATCAGCGGTTCCACGACGTCCATGGCGCGTACGGCGTCTATGGCCCAGCCGACGACCGACTCGGTCTCGGGGCGGGGCACGAAGACGCCGGGGCCGACCTGGAGTTCCAGGTAGCGGAAGAAGGCGCGGCCGGTGATGTGCTGGAGCGGCTCGCGCTGCTCACGGCGGGCGATGACCTCCCAGTACCGGGCGTCGAAGTCGGCGTCCCGCACCGAGTGCAGCTCGCCGCGCTTCACGCCGTGCACGAACGCGGCGAGCTCCTCCGCGTCGTTGCGCGGCGAGGGCACGCCGGCGTCGGCGAGCCGCTGGGTGGCCTGTGCCACCTCCGCGAGCAGCAGGTTCACGCTCGTCCTCCGGTCCTCAGGTCTCCGTGCCTTACGCGGCTGCGAGCTTGGCGGCCGAGTCCGCGTCGACGCAGGCCTGGATCACCGCGTCGAGGTCGCCGTCCAGGACCTGGTCCAGGTTGTACGCCTTGAAGCCGACGCGGTGGTCCGAGAGGCGATTCTCCGGGAAGTTGTACGTACGGATCTTCTCGGAGCGGTCGACGGTGCGGACCTGGCTGCGGCGGGCGTCGGCGGCTTCCTTCTCCGCCTCCTCCTGCGCCGCGGCGAGCAGCCTGGAGCGCAGGATACGCAGTGCCTGCTCCTTGTTCTGCAGCTGGCTCTTCTCGTTCTGGCAGGATGCGACCACTCCGGTGGGGAGGTGCGTGATGCGCACGGCGGAGTCCGTGGTGTTGACGGACTGCCCGCCGGGGCCGGAGGAGCGGTACACGTCGATCCGCAGGTCGTTGGGGTTGATCTCGACGTCGACCTCCTCCGCCTCGGGCGTGACCAGCACACCGGCCGCGGAGGTGTGGATACGGCCCTGGGACTCGGTCGCCGGGACGCGCTGCACGCGGTGCACGCCGCCCTCGTACTTCAGCCGCGCCCACACGCCCTGGCCGGGCTCGGTGGCGCCCTGGCCGCCCTTGGTCTTCACGGCGACCTGGACGTCCTTGTAGCCGCCCAGCTCGGACTCGGTGGCGTCGATGATCTCGGTCTTCCAGCCGACGCGCTCGGCGTAGCGCAGGTACATGCGCAGCAGATCGCCCGCGAAGAGCGCGGACTCGTCACCGCCGGCGCCCGCCTTGATCTCCAGGATGACGTCCTTGTCGTCACTCGGGTCGCGCGGGACCAGCAGCAGCCGCAGCTTCTCCGTCAGCTCCTCGCGCTGCTTGTCCAGCTCCTTGACCTCGGCGGCGAACTCCGGGTCGTCGGCGGCCAGTTCGCGCGCGGTCTCCATGTCGTCGCCGGTCTGCTTCCAGGAGCGGTACGTGGCGACGATCGGGGTGAGCTCGGCGTAGCGCTTGTTCAGCTTGCGCGCGTTGGCCTGGTCGGAGTGGACCGACGGGTCGGAGAGCTTCTTCTCCAGGTCGGCGTGCTCGACGACGAGTTCCTCGACGGCCTCGAACATCTCTGGGCTCCTGTACGTACGTGGGTGAAGGGCGGACGACCAAAAACGCCGGTCCCGGCACGCCTGTGGAGGGCGCGGCCGCGGACCGGCGAAATGGGGCTCGCTACTTCTTGGAGCCGGCAGCCTTGCCGAAGCGGGCCTCGAAGCGGGCCACACGGCCACCGGTGTCGAGGATCTTCTGCTTGCCCGTGTAGAACGGGTGGCACTCGGAGCAGACCTCGGCACGGACGGTGCCGCTGGAGATCGTGCTACGGGTGGTGAACGACGCGCCACAGGTGCAGCTGACCTGCGTCTCGACGTACTCGGGGTGGATGTCGCGCTTCAAGGTGTCTCCTAGTTTCGGGAGGGCGCCGGGTCGCAGCCGCGGGATGCGGAGGCGTGAACCGGAGCCGACGTACCAGTCTGCCAGGACTGGGGCCATCCCCCAAAACGAGGGGTGGCTGCTGTGTATTCCCCGCGGGTCCGTGGGGGCTGGTCGCGCGGTTCCCCGCGCCCCTAGCCGGCGCTCACGACGTCCTTGGCCTGGCCGGTGGCCGTACCTTCCGTGGCCGCCTCGGGAATCGCCTGGTCCTTCTTCAGGGCCTTCCAGACCAGCTTCGCCTTCTTCTCGTCCACCAGGACGCGGTTGGCGTCGGCCGTGTCGTACTGGACGGGCATGGTGACCATCGTCATGTCCGAGGCGCTGATGCCCTTGAGGCCGTTGGCGAAGGACATGAGGTTGTTGACCGAGCCCAGGTCGGAGTCGGTGGTGATGGTCCTGGTCGCGGTGTCGGCCAGGTCGTACAGCTTCTTCGGGTTGGTGAAGACGCCGACCTCCCTGACCTGGTTGATCAGCGCCTTGATGAAGGCCTGCTGGAGCTGGATCCGGCCGAGGTCCGAGCCGTCGCCGACGCCGTGCCGGGTGCGCACCAGGCCGAGCGCCTGCTCGCCGGTGAGCGTGTGGGTGCCGGCCTTCAGGTCCAGATGGCTGTCGGGGTCCTTGATGTCCTCGGTGGTGGTGATGTCCACGCCGCCGAGGTCGTCGACCAGCTTCTGGAAGCCGCTGAAGTCGACCTCCAGGTAGTGGTCCATGCGCAGGTCGGTGATCGACTCGACGGTCTTGACCGCGCAGGCCGCGCCGCCGGTGGTGTACGCCGAGTTGAACATCACGCCGCTCGCGGCGTCGTGGGTGCCGCCGTCGGCGTCGGTGCACTCGGGGCGGTCGATGAGGGTGTCCCGCGGGATGGAGACCACGCTGGCCTTCTGGTGGCCCTTGTACACGTGCACGATCATCGCGGTGTCGGAGCGGGCGCTGCCGTCGTCGGCGCCGCCGCCCAGGTCCTGGTTGCTGCCGGAGCGGGTGTCGGAGCCGAGCACCAGGATGTTCTCGGAGCCGTTGTCGGCCTTCTCCGGGCGGTCGGTGCCGAGGACCTGGTCGATGTCGACGCTGTTGATGTTGCCGTTGAGCTTGAAGTACAGGAAGCCGGCTCCGGTGCCGCCCAGGACGACGATGCCCGCGGCGGTCCAGGCCATGATCATCAGGCTCCTGGGGCGCTTCTCGCGGGGCTTGCGGCGGTGGCCCCTGGCGCGGGGGCCCGGGCCGTCCGCGGCGGTGTCACCCGCTATGCCGGACTCCGGCGTGCTCTCGGCGGACATGTGCTCCTCGGTTCTCGTCCGGTCGGTTACCCCCTGCTTTCAGGGTCAGGCGTGGTCTGCAGAAGACCCGTACCGCACCATCGTCGCTCCGCCAGGTCAGACGGCGAAACTCGGGAAAGGGTTGCACGACGCACCGTGGCCACCCTGTGAAAAGGTGGCCACAGTGCGTACCGCGGCGATCCGGGCGGACGCCTGTCACCTGCGGTTTCAGGCGAAGATGTCGTACTGCTTGAAATCGGTGCCCACGGAGATCCTTGTGGCGAAGATCTCGCTGGTGGCCTTGCCGGTGCCCTTGTACAGGTAGAGCGTGCCGCCGGGGGTGCGGGCCAGCAGATCGGCCCGGCCGTCGCCGGTGACGTCGCCGACGGTGGCGACCTTGTTGTACGTCGAGGTGCTCCAGGTACGCACCTTCACCCGGGACGAGAACGGCGCCGAGGCCGATCCGGTGCCCTTGTACACGTACACGGCGCCGTTGCTGCGGGTGCGCGCGATCAGGTCGGTCCGGCCGTCGCCCGAGAAGTCACCGTGGCCGACCAGGACGTCGTACTGGCTCCAGCCGGTGCCGCTGCCGACCTGGACGCGGCCGGCGAAGGTGCCGTTGCCCTTGCCCGGGTAGAGCCACAGCTTCCCGGCGGAGTCCACGGACAGCAGGTCGGGCAGGTAGTCGCCGGTGACATCGCCGGGGGTGACGATGCGGGTGCGGGTCTTCCAGTTGTCGGCGACCTTCGTGGTGGCCCAGGAGCCGCTCACGGGCACCCAGTGCTTCCAGAAGACGTCGCCGTCGGAGCCCCGGCGGACCAGGAGGTCCTGGTAGCCGTCCCGGTTCAGGTCGTTCTGGAGGACGACGTTGTAGGCGCCCCAGTTGCCCCAGGACTCACGGGCGCCGAAGGAGGTGCCCTGGGAGTCCTTCTCGTAGCCGGTCTTGGTGGAGGCGTTGCGCACCCACAGGTCGGCCCTGTGGTCCCCGCTCAGGTTGGTGTCGTCCACGCGCGGGTAGGTCGCGCCGACGTAGGTCCTCACCTTGGCGAAGACGCTGTAGGCGCCCTTGGCGACACAGTCCTGCACGCCCCAGGAGACGACGCCCACGATGCGGTTGTTGACGATCAGCGGGCCGCCGGAGTCGCCGTTGCAGGCGGTAGTGGTGCCGCTGTCGCTGCCGCTGGCGGGCTTGCCCGCGCAGACCATGTGGCCCTTGACGAAGTCGGCGCCGTAGTAGGCGGCGCAGGTGGCGTCGGACTGGATCGGCAGGGTGGCCGTCTTCAGCGTCTGGGAGACGTTCTGGTCGGTGGAGGTGGTGCGGCCCCAGCCGTAGACCTTGGCGCTGGTGCCGGCCGCGTAGGCGGCGGTCTCGGTGGACGTCGCCATCCGGATCGGGGTGGCCTTGACCGGCTGGGCCAGGGTGAGCACCGCGATGTCGTTGTCGATCGTCCGCGAGCTGTAGGAGGGGTGGTTCCACTGGCGGTGGACGGCGGTGGCGGTGCCGCCGTTCAGGTCGTCGTCGGGGAGCTGGGTGGCGCCGGTGACGACGGCTCCGTACGCCTTCCAGTTGTAGCCCTGGACGCAGTGCGCGGCGGTGAGGATCTTCGTCGGCGAGACGACCGTGCCGCCGCAGAAGAAGTAGACGCCGTTCGTCTCGTCCTGGTACCAGAGCTGGGCCATCCACGGCGCGTTCGTGATGGTGGTCGTGGTGCCACCGATGATCTTCGCGTCGACCGTGCCGGAGCCGCTGTACGACGACTTGGCCGACGAGACGCCGGCGGTGTCCTCGTGGGCGGCGGCGCCCAGGACGCGCTGCTCCAGCTCGGCGGGCGAGGCAGAGCCGGCGCTCGGCATGGCCGGCGGGTTCGGCTGCGCGGAGGCGGCCCCCGCGGACGAGGTCAGCAGCGCGCCGGCGACGGCCGCGGCGACACCGGCGGCCGCGACGGGCAGGGCGATCCGCAGCCGGCGTCTGTGCCGCCCGCCCCCGGACATGGGTGTACCCACGAATGTCCCCCCTAGGGATCACAAGTTCGAAGAGCGCGATCGTACCCCGGGGGGACAACAGCGAAGAGGGCCGCCCTTGAACCAAGGGCGGCCCTCTTCGCTACGACTCAGCGGCGACTAGTCACCGTTGCCGGGCGTCGGCGTCGTCTTCTGGATCTGCATCAGGAACTCGGCGTTCGACTTCGTCTGCTTCATCTTGTCGAGCAGCAGCTCCACCGCCTGCTGCTGGTCGAGCGCGTGCAGCACCCGGCGCAGCTTCCAGACGATGGCCAGCTCGTCGGGGGCGAGCAGGATCTCTTCCTTACGGGTACCGGACGCGTCGACGTCCACCGCCGGGAAGATCCGCTTGTCCGCGAGCTTGCGGTCGAGCTTCAGCTCGGCATTGCCCGTGCCCTTGAACTCCTCGAAGATCACCTCGTCCATGCGGGACCCGGTGTCGACGAGAGCCGTCGCCAGGATGGTGAGCGAGCCACCGTCCTCGATGTTGCGCGCCGCACCGAAGAAGCGCTTCGGCGGGTACAGCGCGGTGGAGTCGACACCACCGGACAGGATGCGGCCGGAGGCGGGGGCGGCGAGGTTGTACGCACGGCCCAGACGCGTGATCGAGTCGAGCAGCACGACGACGTCGTGGCCCAGCTCCACCAGACGCTTGGCACGCTCGATGGCCAGCTCGGCGACCGTGGTGTGGTCCTCGGCCGGGCGGTCGAAGGTCGAGGAGATGACCTCGCCCTTCACCGACCGCTGCATGTCGGTGACCTCTTCCGGACGCTCGTCGACGAGGACGACCATCAGGTGGCACTCGGGGTTGTTGTGCGTGATCGCGTTGGCGATCGCCTGCATGATCATGGTCTTGCCGGTCTTCGGCGGGGCCACGATCAGACCGCGCTGGCCCTTACCGATCGGCGCGACGAGGTCGATGATGCGGGTGGTGAGGATGCCCGGGTCGGTCTCCAGACGGAGCCGGTCCTGCGGGTACAGCGGGGTGAGCTTGTTGAACTCCGGGCGGCCACGGCCGTGTTCGGGCGCCATGCCGTTGACGGAGTCGAGGCGGACCAGCGCGTTGAACTTCTCGCGGCGCTCGCCTTCCTTCGGCTGGCGCACGGCACCGGTGACGTGGTCACCCTTGCGCAGGCCGTTCTTGCGGACCTGGGCGAGGGAGACGTACACGTCGTTGGGGCCCGGGAGGTAGCCCGACGTGCGGATGAAGGCGTAGTTGTCGAGGATGTCGAGGATGCCCGCGACGGGGATCAGGACGTCGTCCTCGTTGATCTGCGGCTCCTGGGCGCTGCCCATCTCGTCGCGGCCACGACGGCCACGGCGGTCGCGGTAACGCCCGCGACGGCCACGACGGCCGCCCTCGAAGTCGTCGTCGTCCTGCTGCTGCTGGCGGTCACGGTCACGGTCCTGACGGCCGCCGCCCTGCTGCTGCTGACCCTGCTGCTGGCCGCGCTGGCCGCCCTGCTGGTCGTCACCCTTGCGACGGTCACCGCGGTCACCACCGCGGTCGCCGCGGTCACCACCACGGTCGCCGCGGTCGCGGTCCCGGCCGCGCTCACGGCGGTCGCGGCGGCGGCCCTCGCCGCCGTCACCGGCGTCGCCCTGCGGCTGCGCCGGGGTCTCGGCCTTCGGCTCGCTCTTGGCCTCGGCGGCGACCGTCTCGGGCGCGGCGGCCACGGGGGCGCCGGCCTCGGCGGTGGCACGGCGGCGACGGCGCTCCGCGGGAGCGTCGTCGGAGGCCGGCTGGCCGAGGATCTCGATCTGCTGCTGCGCTACGGCCTGCTCGGCGGGCGCCTCGGCCTTCGCCGCCTTCTTGGCGGGCGCGTCGTCGCCGGTACGGGCCTTGGAAGTGGCCCGGCGCTTGGGCTTGGTCTCGGTGGCGTCGGCCTTGGGGGCCGCGGCACCTCCTCCCGCCTGCGCTTCCTTGATGACCTCGATCAGCTGGCTCTTGCGCATACGCGCGGTGCCCCTGATGCCGAGGCCGGATGCGACCTGCTGCAGCTCGGCCAGCACCATGCCCTCGAGGCCGGTACCGCGGCGCCGCCGGGAGCCGGCACCGGTGGCAGGCGCGGAGGCGTCCGTGGCGGGCGCGGCAGCGGTCTCCTCGACACGTGCGCCCATCAGATCGGTGGTGTCGCTCACGAAGGGTCCTTCCCTGGAGCGGACGTCGGCCTGTCTGGCTCGGCGACCGGTTGTGCTGTCCGGCTGTGGTCCATTTCGTGGACCGGCCGGGGCGGTGGTCCGCCCAAAGCGGCGGAAGAAATATCGGTGATGGCGCTTCCCAGAGCCGTGGCACTGAGTGTCCGTGTCACGTGGCTTGGTCGCACCGGTTCCGGAGCGTGCCCGGCGAGTCGCTCAGCGCCCGCGTACGTCGTACGGAACACAGTGCGGCTTGGGAGGCTCCCGGAAGAATGTCTGTCCCGGACGGGGACACAAAGCACCTCGCCATGGTGGGGTCGGGTGCAGACTTGAGATTAACACTACCGGATCCAACAAACATTCCCCCTCTCGAAATCCGGCAACCGTGCGCTTTCACAAGTCACCGGAGGGCGCGAGCGGCAGCACGCTCGCTCCCCGGGCGTCGAGGTCGAGCCGGTTCGCGGCCCATCCTTCGCCCGCCAGATGAGCCACCTTGTCGGCGCTGTCGCCGTCGGCCAGCGCGAGCACGGTCGGTCCCGCTCCCGAGATGACCGCCGGGACTCCGTCGGCCCGCAGCCGCTCCACCAGTGCGGCGCTCTCCGGCATGGCCGGGGCGCGGTACTCCTGGTGCAGACGGTCCTCGGTGGCGGGCAGCAGCAGTTCGGGGCGCCGGGTGAGGGCCTCGACGAGCAGGGCGGCACGGCCCGCGTTGGCGGCGGCGTCGACATGGGGCACGGTGCGCGGGAGAAGGCCCCGCGCGGTCTCGGTGAGGACCGGCTTCCCGGGTACGAAAACCACCGGAACGATGGAATCGGCGGGTTCCATCCTGATCGCCCGGGCGGCGCCGGACTCCATCCAGGAGAGCGTGAAACCGCCGAGCAGACAGGCCGCGACATTGTCGGGGTGGCCCTCGATCTCGGTGGCGAGCTCCAGCAGGGCCGCGTCGTCGAGCCGGGACTCACCGCCTATGGTCACGGCGCGCGCGGCGACGATGCCGGCGCAGATGGCGGCGGAGGAGGAGCCGAGGCCGCGGCCGTGCGGGATGCGGTTGGCGCACACGATCTCCAGGCCGCGCGGCTGTCCGCCGAGCAGGTCGAAGGCGGTGCGCAGGGACCGTACGAGCAGGTGCTTCTCGTCGCGCGGGAGCGTTTCGCTGCCCTCGCCCGCGATGTCGATGTGCAGCCCGGAGTCGGCCACCCGGACGACCACGTCGTCGTACAGCCCCAGCGACAGGCCGAGGGCGTCGAAGCCCGGACCGAGGTTGGCGCTGGTGGCGGGAACGCGCACCCGGACGGCGGCGGCGCGGAAGGCTGGACCGGCCATCGCTCGATGACTCTCCTTGAGCTGCGTGATTGTCGAAGACATTCGATACGTACGGGATGACCCTCGGGCCGTGGAGACGGCGCGGCGCCCCGCCGGATGCTCGGGCATATGCGGCGGGCGGGTTCGGTACAGCCTATCGAAGGAAGGTTCAGTGGCGACATAGGGCGCACAGGAGGCGCACGATGCGTGTCGTAAGCCCCCTGTGCACCCCCGTGCCGCGCTGATCAGGCCAGACCCAGCCGCTCGGCCGCCGTGGCCGCGTCGACCGGGACGGTGACGGGCTGCGGGGCGCCCGCGACCGCCCAGTCGGGGTCCTTCAGGCCGTTGCCGGTGACGGTGCACACGATCCGCTGGCCCGGGTCGACCTTGCCCTGCTCGGCGGCCTTGAGCAGACCGGCGACGGACGCGGCGGACGCCGGCTCCACGAAGACGCCCTCCTGGGCGGCCAACAGCCGGTAGGCGCGCAGGATCTCACGGTCCGTCACCTCGTCGATGAAGCCACCGGACTCGTCCCGGGCCGCGAGCGCGAGCTGCCAGGAGGCGGGGTTGCCGATGCGGATCGCGGTGGCGATCGTCGACGGGTCCTTGACGACCTCGCCGCGCACGATGGGCGCGGAACCGGACGCCTGGAAACCCCACATGCGCGGGGTCCGCTTCGAGACACCGTCGGCGGCGTACTCGGTGTAACCCTTCCAGTACGCGGTGATGTTGCCCGCGTTGCCGACCGGCAGGACGTGGATGTCGGGGGCGTCGCCGAGCATGTCGACGATCTCGAAGGCAGCCGTCTTCTGGCCCTCGATACGTACCGGGTTGACCGAATTGACCAGCGCCACGGGGTAGTTGTCGCTGAGCGCGCGGGCCAGCGTGAGGCAGTCGTCGAAGTTCCCGTCGACCTGGAGGATCTTCGCGCCGTGCACCAGCGCCTGGCCCATCTTGCCGAGCGCGATCTTGCCCTGCGGCACGAGAACGGCCGAAACCATACCCGCGCGCACCGCGTAGGCGGCCGCGGAGGCCGACGTGTTGCCGGTGGAGGCGCAGATGACCGCCTTGGCGCCCTCCTCCTTGGCCCGCGTGATGGCCATGGTCATGCCGCGGTCCTTGAAGGACCCCGTCGGGTTCGCGCCCTCCACCTTGAGGTGGACCTCGCAGCCCGTGCGCTCGGAGAGCACCTGCGCGGGCACGAGCGGCGTGCCGCCCTCACGGAGCGTCACGACCGGCGTGGTGGCGGAGACGGGCAGCCGGTCCCGGTACTCCTCGATGATTCCGCGCCACTGGTGGGTCATTGCTGGTTACTCTCCTTCAACCCGCATGATGCTGGCGACACCACGCACGGTGTCGAGCTTGCGCAGCGCCTCGACGGTGCCGCCGAGGGCCGCGTCGGACGCACGGTGGGTCACGACGACGAGCGACGCCTCACCGTCCTTACCCTGCTGCCGAACCGTGTCGATGGAGACACCGTGCTCGGCGAAGACGGTCGCCACCTGGGCGAGAACGCCTGGTTTGTCGGCGACGTCAAGGCTGATGTGGTACCGCGTGACGACCTCGCCCATGCCCGAGACGGTCAGGTCGGCGTAGGCGGACTCGCCGGGTCCGGTGGTGCCGCTGAGCCGGTTGCGGCAGACGGCGACGAGGTCGCCGAGCACGGCGGAGGCGGTCGGGGCGCCGCCCGCGCCGGGGCCGTAGAACATGAGCTGGCCGGAGGCGTCGGACTCGACGAAGACGGCGTTGTACGCGCCGCGCACCGAGGCGAGCGGGTGGGTCAGCGGAATCATCGCGGGATGCACGCGCGCGGTGACGGACCGGCCGTCCCCGGCCCGCTCGCAGATGGCGAGCAGCTTGATGGTGCAGCCCATCCCCCTGGCGGAGGCGAAGTCGGCCGCGGTCACCTCGGTCATGCCCTCGCGGTAGACGTCGTCGAGACGCACGCGCGTGTGGAAGGCGATTCCGGCGAGGATGGCCGCCTTGGCGGCGGCGTCGAAGGCCTCGACGTCGGCGGTGGGGTCGGCTTCCGCGTACCCGAGGGCGGTGGCCTCGTCGAGGGCCTCCTGGTAGCCGGCGCCGGTCGAGTCCATCTTGTCGAGGATGAAGTTCGTCGTGCCGTTGACGATGCCGAGGACGCGGTTGACCTTGTCACCGGCCAGCGACTCGCGCAGCGGCCGGATCAGCGGGATGGCGCCGGCGACGGCGGCCTCGTAGTAGAGGTCCTTGCCGTGGGACTCGGCCGCGGCGTGCAGGTCGGCGCCGTCCTGGGCGAGGAGGGCCTTGTTGGCGGAGACGACCGAGGCGCCGTGCTCGAAGGCGGTGGTGATGAGGGAGCGGGCGGGCTCGATGCCGCCGATGACCTCCACGACGACGTCGATGTCGCCGCGTTTGACGAGCGCGGTGGCGTCGGTGGTGATGAGCTCGCGCGGGATGCCCTCACGGACCTTGTCGGGGCGTCGCACGGCGACTCCGGCGAGCTCCACGGGGGCGCCGATCCGGGCGGCGAGGTCGTCGGCGTGCGTCGTCATGATGCGCGCCACCTCTGAGCCGACCACTCCACAGCCCAGCAGCGCCACCTTCAGCGGACGCGTACGCATCATCCGACCTCGTTTCCTTTACCTTCTACGGTTGAACCAGTCTCACTCACCGGACCGGAGTTTCTATCCCTGGTCCGGATCGTGAGACGACTATTTCATTTTTCTGACGGGCGAAGACCGGAAGATCTTCCGCCCCGCTGCTTCAGGCGATCGGACTGGCGATCAGCCGACATCCAGACGCAGGAGATCCTCCTCCGTCTCCCGGCGGACGATCACCCGGGACTCGCCGTCCCGCACGGCCACGACGGGCGGCCGCAGCACGTGGTTGTAGTTGCTGGCCATGGACCGGCAGTAGGCGCCGGTCGCCGGTACGGCGATCAGGTCACCGGGTGCCAGATCGGCGGGCAGGAACGCGTCCCGCACGACGATGTCCCCACTCTCGCAGTGCTTGCCGACGACCCGGGCGAGCATCGGCGCCGCGTCGGACGTACGGGAGACCAGCGAGACGCTGTACTCGGCGTCGTAGAGCGCGGTGCGGATGTTGTCGGACATGCCGCCGTCGACGGAGACGTAGGTGCGCAGCCCGTCGAGGGGCTTGATGGTGCCCACCTCGTACAGGGTGAAGGCGGTGGGCCCGACGATGGCCCGCCCCGGCTCGACGGAGATGCGCGGCGTGCGCAGCTTGGCGGACTCGCACTCGCGGGTGACGATCTCGGTGAGCGCCTTGGCGATCTCGTGCGGCTCGCGGGGGTCGTCGTCGCTGGTGTAGGCGATGCCGAGCCCGCCCCCGAGGTCGATCTCGGGCAGCTCGACGCCGTGCTCGTCCCGGATGTCCTTGAGCAGCCCCACGACCCGGTGCGCGGCGACCTCGAACCCGGACATGTCGAAGATCTGCGAGCCGATGTGGGAGTGGATCCCGATCAGTTCGAGCCCGTCCAGCTGCAGGGCGCGCCGGACCGCCTCCGCGGCCTGTCCCCCGGCCAGCGGGACACCGAACTTCTGGTCCTCGTGGGCGGTGGCGATGAACTCGTGCGTGTGGGCCTCGACGCCGACGGTGATACGGATCTGCACGCGCTGCCGCTTGCCGAGCCCCTGCGCGATGTGGGCGACGCGGACGATCTCCTGGAAGGAGTCGAGGACGATCCGTCCCACGCCGCTCTCGATGGCCCGGGTGATCTCCGCGACCGACTTGTTGTTGCCGTGGAAGGCGATGCGGTCGGCGGGCATCCCGGCGGAGAGGGCGGTGGCGAGTTCGCCCCCGGAGCACACGTCCAGGTTGAGCCCCTCCTCGTGCAGCCACCGGACGATGGCGCGGGAGAGGAATGCCTTGCCGGCGTAGAAGACGTCGGCGTCGGTGCCGAACGCGGTGCGCCAGGCGCGGGCGCGGGCGCGGAAGTCGGTCTCGTCGACGACGTAGGCGGGGGTGCCGTGTTCTTCGGCGAGGGTCTGCACATCGATTCCGCCGACGGTGAGGACGCCGTCCTGGTCGCGGGTGACGGTCTGGGCCCACACCTTGGGGTCGAGGGCGTTCAGATCGGCCGGCGGGGCGGAGTAGTGGCCCTCGGGCAGGACATCGGCGTGGCGGGGCCCGGCGGGGTGTGCGGAACGGCTCATGACTCTTGTGGCTTCCTCAGAGGTGTTCGGGTGCGTCGATGCCGAGCAGGGACAGGCCGCCGGCCAGCACCGCCCCGGCGGCTTCGGCAAGAGCGAGCCGGGAACGGTGGGCGACCGAGGGTTTCTCCGCACCGCGCGGCAGCACGGCGGGCAGAAGGACGAGAACGGCATCGGCGACGGTGACGAGGTGCCGGGCGAGACGATCGGGGGCGTGGTGGGTGGCGGCGGCGGCGAGGATGCGGGGGTGGCCGGCGAGGGCGGTGATGAGGGGGGTGGTTTCGGGGGGTGCGGTGACGGGGGTGGTGAGGGCCGTGGTTTCGGGGGGTGCGGTGACGGGGGTGGGCTGCGGGGTGGGGGCCGCGGCGAGGGCTTGGGCGGGCGCGGGGGCCGGGGCGAGGCTGAGGGCCTGGGTGGGCGCTGCTTCTGGGGCGAGGGCGGGGCCTGCGGGGTGAGGGGTGCGGGCGGGCCCTGCCTCCGTGGAGACGCCGAGGTCGGCGGCGTGCGGGGTCGGAGCGGGGGCCGCCGTCGAAGTGCGGGTGGGGCCCGGTTCCTCGGTGATGCCCAGGTCGGCGGCGTGCGAGGCGGGAGCGGGGGCCGCGTGCGGGGCCGGGGTGAGGCCGAGGGCCTGGGTGGGCGCTGCTTCTGGGGTGCGGGCGGGGCCTGCGGGGTGAGGGGTGCGGGCGGGCCCTGCCTTCGTGGAGACGCCGAGGTCGGCGGCGTGCGGGGTCGGAGCGGGGGCTGCCGTCGAGGAGGGGGTGGGGCCCGGGTCTGCGGAGACGCCGAGGGCCGCGGCGGGCGCGGGGGCCGCCGGCGGGGTGGGCGTGGGGCCCGGTTCTGCGGAGACGCTGAGGGTCGCAGTGCGCGCGGTGGAGGCCGCCGTCGGGGTGGGCGTAGGTCCCGGTTGCGCTGTGAAGCCTAGGTCCGCGGCGTTGCGGGTGGTCGCGCGGATGCGGGCGTATGCGTAGCGGACGCGGAAGAGGGGGTTGGACTCGCGCTGGACGAGGTGTTCGTCGGTGATGCGGGGCCGGTCGTGCGCGGCGGGGTACAGCAGGGCCCAGCGGGCGGCGTCGGCGCCGAGGGGGACGGGGTCGCCGGGGGCGGGGACCGGACGGACGGTGACGTCGAGTGGCGCGGGGGCGGCGGGTCGGCCGTACGCGTCGACGTCGACCCCGAGCACGTCCTGCCACGCCTGCTCGGGGCGGGCCTCGCAGCTGGTACGGACGAGGGCGCCCTGCGACCGCAGGATCCGCGCGACGGCGTCCATGACGACGACGGCACGCACCTCGTGGGGGCAGTGGAGCCGCACGACCTGCCCACTGGGCCCGTCGGCGAAGCCGTACCGCGATCCGCGCCGCAGGATGTCCTCGACGAGAGCGACGGGGGCCGCGCCCCGCAGGCGGAAGTTGATGAACCCGGGTCCGGTGACGACGACGTCGTCGACGCCGTCCGCCCCGACGAGATGCGGGCGCAGGATCTCGGCGACGCGCTGCGGCGTCTGCCCGGCCGGGCGGGCGAGCTGAAGCGCGATGTTGGTGGCGTAGTCCCCGCACCCGCCGGGCCCGGGCACGGTCACCACGGCCCGTTCCGGCACGGCCACGCGCAGCTCCCCCTCGTCGACAGCACGACGCACCGCGCGCAGCACGGTACGGGAGAGCTCGACGGGGGTCACGGGACAAGCGTAGGGGAGGAGGGGGGTGGGTAAGCGAGCGGGTTTGGGCGATGGTCCGGGATGTGGACGGTCGGATGGGACGCGCCGGGCGGGTGGACCGCTCACGATCGGACCGACCGACTCCCGCCGGCCGAACACGCCCGCCGAGGCGACGGCCTCAGCCGCCACTCCGCCCGCAGTCCCCGGCACTGGCACGCGCCCCGGCCCCCAGGACACCCCCACCGCTGCGCTTCCGCTCGATCAGCCGGCGTACGAGGGTGACGAGTTCGGTGGGTTCGAAGGGCTTGGCGAGGAACGCGTCGACGCCGACATCGAGGCCGCTGTCGACCTCGTACTGGGTGCAGGCGCTGATGATGGCGAGGGGCAGATCTCTGGTACGGGGATCGGCGCGGAGCTGCGCGGCGGTGCGGAGCCCGTCCAGCCGGGGCATGACGACGTCGAGGGTGACGACGTCCGGACGCACCTGATGCACCACATCCAGACACTCGGCACCATCGGCCGCGGTCACGACCTCGAGGCCCTCCAGCTCGAGATTGACCCTGATCAGTTGCCGGATGACCTTGTTGTCGTCCACAACAAGCACCCGGCCCGGCGCGCCTGACACAACTCGAGAGTAGGTCCGGACCGGCCACCGCGTCCGGGTTTTGCCCACTTCCACCCCGAGCGAGCTACCCGACCCCCGGAAACCGGTTCATGAACACCCCCGGTGAGCTGGTAGGGTTCTACCCGTCGCCGCCAAGCAAGGCGCCCGACACGCCCCCGTAGCTCAGGGGATAGAGCAACGGCCTCCGGAGCCGTGTGCGCAGGTTCGAATCCTGCCGGGGGCACCTTGAGAAGGTGCCTGAGACCCCGCATCAGTGGAGACGCTGAGGGCGGGGTCTTCTTGTGTGGTCAGGGGTGGGTTGCTCGGCTGGACAGGGCCTCGTGCAGGCAGGCCGTGAAGCGGGTGGTGATCGTGCCGGTCGGGTCCAGCTGGGGGTTGAGGATCGTGATGTCCAGGCCCCGGCAGCGGGGGTCGGTGAGGGCCTTGGCCAGGACGTGGTTCAGTTCCGGCCAGGTCAGGCCGTCGGGGGTGCGGTAGTCGACGGCCGGCATGACGGTGTCGTGCAGGACGTCGGCGTCCAGGTGGGTCCAGAACGGGGTGGAAAGGTGCGCCAGGGCCTTGGTCGTGGCCCCTTCGATGCCCCTCGAGCGGACCTCGTTCAGGGGCATCGCGTGCAGGGCTGGGGGCAGCGGCTGCATCCCCGCCTCCGTTGACTCGGGCTCGTCCCGGTAGGCGAAGGCGACCACGTCCTCGTCCCGGAGCAGGGGGCCGCGGCCTTCGAGATCCGTGAGGACTGCGGGGCCCCGGCCGGTCGCCAGGGCCAGTTCCATCGAGGCCGCCTCGCCGTTCGGTTCCGCGGACGGCTGGTAGAAGTCGGTGTGGCCGTCCAGGAACAGCAGGCCGTGGCGGCCACGGCGGCGCAGCGCCAGCAGGTTGCCCAGCAGGATCGTGCAGTCCCCGCCGAGGACGACCGGGAAGAGGTCCTGGTCGAGGGCGGCTTCCACGGCGTCGGCCAGTTCGGTGGAGTACCGCGCGATGGCGGTGGCGTTGAGGACGCCCGTCTCCGGGTCCCGCCTCGGGTCGAAGGGCGGCGGCTCCAGCCGGACCGAGCGGGCCACGTCGAAGCCCTCCACCAGTCCCGCCCTCAGGAGCGCCGTCGGCAGGTGCGCCACGCCGCCCGGGCGCAGCCCGAGTACCGACGGCGCCTCGATGATCGCCAGGCTGGGCACTGAGGGCACTGAGGGGTCTCCTTCAGGGTGTGGCTCGGTGGGCTCAACTGGGCGGCGCGTATGACTAGTTGTGCGGTGCGCTTTCCCCTGCCCCGGTTACGGAGCGCACGGCTGCGGGAAGCTCGTACAGATATGGACCAAGTTCCCATACAGCCGCACTCCGTCAGCGTCACCGAGGTCGTTCCCGGTGATCTGGTCGCCCTGTCGGGCGAAGACGTCGTACGGCAGCGGTGGTTCGTCGTGATGCACACCCTGCCCGAGTCGCCGGAGTCGGTCCGGGTGACGCTGCGGCCGCCGCTCGGCGGGGTGGACCGAAGTGAACTGCTCGCCCGGGGGCGGGAGGTGACGGTGGCCTGTCGGCGGGTGGACGTACGGCACGTGCCGCTGGTGTCGTCCGTGGCGCTGGACGGGGTCGGCTTCCGGGACGGGGACCGGGTGACCTCGCTGCGGGCCGTCGATCCGCTCGCCGCCGAGGTGACGTACGTGCGGCGGTGGGGTGGGTGGCACCGGGACCTCGACGCGGACGCCGGCGAACCGGTGTCGGACGACGACGTGCGGCGGTGGGCCCGCGACGCGGACCGGGACGGGTTCGTCGTACGGCATGAGGCGCGACCGGCGGCCGAGGCCGCTGTCGTGCCCCGGCCCCGGCGGGTGGTCGTCACCGGGCTCGGAGCCCTGTCGCCACTCGGCGTCGGGGTCGGGGAGTTGTGGCGCGGGCTGCTCGACGGGCGGCACGGGATACGGGAGTTGGCCGGGGAGGAGTTCGCGGAGTTGCCCGTGCGGGTGGCGGGTGTGGTGCCCGTCGACCCCGCCGGACTGTTGCCGCGGGCTGCGGCTCGGCGGATGAACCGGGCCGCGCAGTTCGCCGTACTGGCCGCGCGGGAGGCCTGGGCGGATGCCGGGTTCGCCGCGGGCGGGACCCGGGAGAGCGGGATCGATCCGGAGCGGGTGGGGGTGAGCCTCGGGGCGATCCTCGGGGACGCGTCCGTGCTCGTCGGCGGGGACCGCAGGCTGCGGGAGAAGGGGCCGCGAGCGGTCCCACCGCTCACCACGCCGATGACGGTGCCGTCGCAGGCCGCCTCGCAGGTCTCGCTCGACCTGCACATCACGGGCGAGGCGCGGACCGTGACCAGCGCGTGCGCCTCCGGCACGGAGGCCATCGGGGAGGCGATCGACCGCATACGGTACGGCCGGGTCGACGTCGCCCTCGCGGGCGGGGCCGAAGCCGTGGTGACGCCGGCGATCATGGCGTCCTTCGCGTCCATGCGGGCGTTGGCGTCCGGGGGTGTGGACGCGGGGTCGCCCTCCCGGCCGTTCGGGAAGGGGCGTGACGGGTTCGTCAACGGGGAGGGGGCGGGGGTGCTCGTCCTGGAGGCCGAGGAGCATGCCGTCGCCCGGGGTGCCCGGATCTACTGCGAGGCGGCCGGGTGGGGACTGTCCGCCGACGCGCATCACATGGCCGCGCCCGATCCGTCCGGGAGCGGGGTCGCGCTGGCGCTGCGGCGGGCGGTGCGGGACGCCGGGGGGCATGTGGTGGACGTCGTACACATCAACGCCCATGCCACGGCCACCGTCGAGGGCGATCTCGCGGAGGCGGGAGCCCTGCGGGCGGTGTTCGGGGAGCGCGCCGTGCCGGTCACCGCGCTCAAGGGGCATCTGGGGCATCTGCAAGGCGCCGCGGGTGGGGTGGAGGCCGTCGCCGCGGTGCTGACGCTGCATCACGGGGTGGTGCCGCCGACCGTGGGGAGCGGGGAGGCCGACGAGGCGATCAGGCTGGACGTGGTGCGGGGCGCGCCGCGGGCGCTGCCGGAGCGGGGGGATCTGGTGCTCAGCAACTCGTTCGGGTTCGGGGGGCACAACGCGGTGCTGGCGTTGCGGAGGTGGGGCAGGGAGAGCGGGGCAAGGGTTGCGGGGGCGGGGTAAGGGCAGCGGACCGGGTTGCGGGGCGGGGCAGATGCAGGGGGCCGGTTCGCGGGGGCGGGGCAAAGACAGCGGGCCGGGTCCCGGGGGCGGGGCAAGTGCAGGGGGCCGGTTCGCGGGGGCGGGGCAAAGACAGCGGGCCAGGTCCCGGGGGCGGGGCAAGTGCAGGGGGCCGGTTCGCGGGGGCGGGGCAAAGACAGCGGGCCAGGCCCCGGGGGCGAGGCAAAGACAGCGGGCCAGGTCCCGGGGGCGAGGCAAAGACAGCGGGCCAGGTCCCGGGGGCGAGGCAAAGACAGCGGGCCAGGTTCCGGAAGGGCGGGGTAAGGACGCGGGCCCGGAAGAGGCGGTGCCCTCTTCCCGGTCATGCCGATCGTTTGCGTGCCGTCGTCTTCTTCGCCGCCGTCTTCTTCGCCGCCGTCTTCTTCGCCGTGCCCTTGCCCGCCGAGGCCGTCTTCTTCGCAGCCGTACCCTTCGCCGACGACGCCGTGCTCCTCGCCGACGACGCGCTCTTCTTCGCCGTGGACGTCGACTTCTTCGCCGAGGGCGAGGCCGTCTTCTTGGCCGCCGTCTTCTTCGCCTCGGACGTCGACTTCTTGCCCGTCGCCTGCTTCGGGGCGGAGCGGGACGTCTCGCGCTGCGGGAGGTGCGTGACCTCCGCCGGCTCCTCGCCCCGCGACTCCTTCGCCGCGCGGACGCTCTTCTCCAGGGCCGCCATCAGGTCCAGGACCTTGCCGCCCGTCGCCGGTTCCGGGGCCTCCCGGGGGGCCTCGCCGGCCGCCTTGGCCGCGATGACCTCCTCCACCGCCTCGCGGTACTCGTCGTGCAGGTCCTCCAGGTCGACCTCGCCCAGGGTGTCCATCAGGGCGTCCGCCAGGTCCAGTTCCTTGTCGCGGACCGTGACGTCGACGTCCGGCGCCACGCCCTCGGGGGCGCGGACCTCGTCCGGCCACAGCAGGCCGTGCATCGCGATGGCGTCGCCCACCACCCGGAGCATGCCCAGGCGTTCCCGGCCGCGGAGGGCGAACTTGGCGATGGCGACCTTGTTGCTGCGCTTCAGCGCCTCGCGGAGCAGCGTGTACGGCTTCGCCGCCGGGGCGCCGCTGGCCGCGAGGTAGTACGCCGCGTCCATCTGGAGGGGGTCGATGCGGTCCTCCGGGACGAAGGCCACGATCTCGATCGTCTTCGCCGTCGGGAGGGGGAGCTGCGCCAGATCCTCGTCGGTGATCGGCACGATCGAGCCGTCCGCGTCCTCGTAACCCTTGCCGATCTCCGACTGGGTGACCTCCCGGTCCTCCAGTTCGCAGAACTTCCGGTACCGGATGCGCCCGCCGTCCTCCGTATGGATCTGGCGGAAGGAGATCGCATGGCTCTCGGTCGCGTTCACCACCTTGATCGGGATGCTGACCAGACCGAACGAGATGGCGCCGTTCCAGATGGATCTCACGTGCAGCACCCTTTCGTTGGGCATGGGGCGCGGTATGGGGCGGTTTAAGTCCCTTCATCCCATTTTCATGGGAGTCTCATCGTATGACGCCGATCACAGAGGTGGAGGGGCGACGGCTCGCGCTCAGCAACCTGGAGAAGGTGCTGTACCCGGCGACCGGCTTCACCAAGGGCGAGGTGCTGCACTACTACGCCACCACCGCCGACGTCCTGCTGCCCCATCTGCGTGACCGGCCGGTCTCCTTCCTGCGCTACCCGGACGGGCCGGACGGACAGGTCTTCTTCACCAAGAACGTGCCGCCGGGTACACCCGAGTGGGTCACCACCGCCGAGGTCCCTCGGTCGGAGGGGCCGGCCCGGATGGTGCTCGTCCAGGACCTGCCGAGTCTGATGTGGGCGGCGAACCTGGTCACCGAGTTCCACACCCACCAGTGGGTCGCCGGGGCGCCCGGCGCCGCCGACCGGCTGGTCCTCGACCTGGATCCCGGCACCCCCGCGACGATCGTGGAGTGCTGCGAGGTCGCCCTGTGGCTGCGCGAACGGCTGGCGGAGGCCGGGATCGCGGCGTACGCGAAGACCTCCGGGTCGAAGGGGCTGCATCTGCTGGCCGCGGTCCGGGGTTCCTCCTCCGACCAGGTGTCGGAGTACGCCAAGGCGCTCGCGGTGGAGGCCGAGAGGGCCATGCCCCGGCTGGTCCTGCACCGGATGACCCGCAGCCTGCGCCCCGGCAAGGTCTTCGTCGACTGGAGCCAGAACGCCGCCCGCAAGACCACGGCCACGCCCTACACCCTGCGCGCCCGCCCCGAGCCCTGGGTGTCCGCGCCGGTCACCTGGGCGGAGGTCGAGGAGTGCCGGACCCCGGCGCAGCTCTCCTTCACCGCGCCGGATCTCGCTCCCCGCGTCCAGGACTACGGCGACCTGATGGCCCCGCTCCTCGACCAGGACCGGGCGGGCACCCTGCCGCAGGACTGACCGCACCCCTTCCACATCACAGCACCCCTTTCCCACCCCCCCACCAAAGGAGCCGCATGTATCTCCGACGCGCCCTCATCGTCGGCCTCTCCGCCCTCACCCTCGGCGCCGCTCTCCCCGCCTCCCCCCTCTCCCCCGCCCCCGAGGCCGGCCCGCGCACCCCGGACTCCGAGGTGATCACCGACTGGAACCGGACCGCCGAGGAGGTGGTCAGCGTGGACGCCCGCAAGCCCACGGCGGAGCCGTTCATCTGGTACGGCTTCGTCTCGGCGGCCGTGTACAACGCGGTCGTCGGCATCGAGGGCCGCTACACGCCGTACAAGTGGGACGTACGGGGACCCCGGCACGCCTCGTCCGAGGCAGCCGCCGCCGCTGCCGCCCGCCGGGTGCTGCTGACGTACTTCCCGGACTCCCGGGCGCGGATCGACGCGGCCTACGCCGCCTCGCTGGCGAAGATCCCCGACGGCAGGGCCGCGGACGAGGGGGCCGCCTTCGGGGAGCGGGCCGCCGAGCACCTCGTCGAGCTGCGCCGGGGGGACGGACGGGACGCGACGGTGACGTACGACCGGCCCCCGGCGCCCGGTGTCTGGCGGCCCGCGCCGCCCGGGAACCGGCCCTTCGTGAACCCGTGGATGGCGCGGCTGCGGCCGATGCTGCTGGACTCGCCGGACCGGTTCATGCCCGGCCCGCCGCCCGAGCTGACCTCGCAGCGGTACGCCCGGGACTTCGCCGAGGTGAAGGCGATGGGGGCGAAGAACAGCACCGAGCGGACGGCCGAGCAGACGGAGACGGCCCTGTTCTTCACGGATTCGCTGCCGCAGCAGTTGCAGTCCGCGTACCGGGAGCGCGTCACGCGGCGCGGTCTGGACATCGTGGAGGCGGCCCGGCTGTTCGCGGCGGTGAACACCGCCTCCGCGGACGCCACGATCACCACCTGGAACTCCAAGCTGACCTACGCGCTGTGGCGACCGGTCACCGCGGTCCGGCTCGCGGACACGGACGGGAACCCGGACACCGAGGCCGATCCGGCCTGGCTGCCGCTGGCCAACACGCCGCCGTACCCCGACTACATCGGGGGGCACTGCGCCACCGACGGGGCCGTGATAGCCGTACTGGACCGGCTGACCGGTGGAGACATCGATCTGCGGGTGCACTCGTCGGTGACGGGCACGACGCGGACCTACCGGGACTCGGCCGACTTCAACCGGGACGTGATCGACGCGCGGGTGTGGGAGGGCATTCACTTCCGCACGGCGGACGAGGTCGGCAACCGGATCGGACGGCAGATCGGCCGGTTCGCGCTCGCGCACCACTTCAGGCCGGTCCGCTAGGTCCCGGCGCTCCAGGGGTCGGGGGTCAGACCCGGGCCCATGTGTTCCGGTCCCGGGCCATCGCGTGCAGCGCCTCCACGTCCGCCGGTTTGAGGACCCCGCCCTGGCGGGCCAGCTCGCCGAGGTTCGCGTCCTGGAGGATGCGGACCTCGCGCAGCGGGCCGGTGACCGTGACGTCCGCCGGGCCGGCCAGGGCGAGGACCGGGTGGACCTCGGCGGTCAGCGCGTACGAGGCGCGGCCGGCGTCGTCCCGGACGCGGCGCAGGAGGGGCCCCGGCTCGCGGCGGCCGATCTGGAGCAGCGGGTCCGCGACCCTGATCCGCTGCTTGCGGGCGTACAGGGTGTGGATCGCGAACAGTCCCGCCGGGCCGATCGCCAGGTGGTGGATCCGCGCTCCGCCGGGCAGCGGGACCGAGTGCAGGGTGTGCCAGCCGGCGCCGTCCAGCCGGTCCAGGGCCTCTCCCACCGTCTGTTCGGCGGTGAGCGCGCGGCGCCGGGGGTCGGTGCGCAGGCGGCGGGGCGGGACCGGGTCGCGGTCCAGGGCGATCAGCAGCGCCTCGCCGGGGCGGTTGGGCGCCAGGTCGTCGTCCGGGTGGAGGGTGAGACGGGCCAGCTCGGCCGGGGTCGGGACCGGCGGCGGTCCCACGGTCACCGGGCCGGTGAGGAACGGGCCGAGGACTTCCAGGACGTCATCCCGGCGCTCTTCGCTGAGCAGGTTGACCCTGGCGGTCTCACGGTCGTACCACGCGATGTTCCTGCCGTCGGTGCGGCAGACGTAGAGCCGTTCCTGACCGTGGCGCCAGGACGGCACGACCCGCAGTGCGCTCATGCACCATCACCCCTTTGACCATGGGAACAGGCGGGGTGCTCCGAGGCAAGAAGACGGTTGCCTTTGAGCGGAGTTGGGTGGGGACGTCGGGGGAGGCGCCGTTTGCGTACCCGCGGGAGGGCGGGGGCACTCCGCCGAGGGGGCGATCCGGCTGATACGGTCCCGGCGCTCACCCCTGGGCCCTGAGCATCCGTTCCGACCTCCCCCGGCGGGCAAAAGCGGCTTACCTGCGCATAAGGTGTACGGGGCCATCGCTCACCTCTGCATCACAGGAGCACCGTGCCCCGCAGCCGTGTCCGTACGACCGCCGCCGTCGCCGTGCTGCTGACGACCGCCGCGGGCTGCGGGGACGCCGGCGGACTGCAGGGCGCGGGCGCCACCCCGACCGCGGTCAGCCCGGCCCGGCTCTGGCCGGAGCTGACGCCCGCCTCCAGCCCCGCGTACGAGATCGGCGAGGTGACCACCGAGGTCGTCAAGGGCGTCGAGGTGCCCGGTGACGACATCCGCCGGGTGGACCCGGTCGCGGTGGTCCGCGCCGAGATCGCCGCGCACCCCGACGCCTACGCGGGCGCCGAGGCGCCGTACCGCGAGACGGCCCGCCGGATGGCCGACTGCGGCACCGGCGGGGACGCTCGCTGCCCCGTCCTCACCCCGTACTACCGCGACCTCAGCGGCGACGGACGGGAGGACCTGACGCTCGGCTTCCGGCTGCTGCCCGACCGGCTGACCGCCATCCGCGTCTACACCGTCCAGAAGCACCGGCTGGTCCGGGTCATGTCCTACGACGACGCCGTGAGCGCGGTCGAACTGGCCGGGCGGTCCGTGCTCGTCCGCGCGCCCTCGGAGGTCGCGGGGTACGAGTACCGCCTCCAGTGGACCTGGGACGCGCAGGCCAACGCGATGCTGCTGACCCAGGACGAGATGCTGCGCACGGGCGAGCGCAAGCCCTCGGCGGCCGCGTCCGCGAGCGGCCGATGAGGCTCTCGCTGCCCCGCTGGGCCGGGACGCTCGCCACCAAGGCCGCCGTGTTCATCACGGTGATGTGCTGCGCGCTGACCGCGCTGCTCGGGGTGCTGGTGCATGTCTCGGTGACCAACCAGACCGTCGGCCGGGCCCGCGCCGAGGCACTGTCCCGGCTGACCGACGCGACGACGGCGTTCGAGGCCGGGGACCGGCTGATGCCGGGCGCGGGCGTCGATCCGCCGGGGCTGCCCGGGGCGCTGCGGGAGCTGGCGGTCGGCGGGGACCGGGGCACGATGGTCGCGGACCACGAGGGCCGGCCGACCATGTGGGCGGCGGGGCCGGCCGACGGCGGGCAGGCGCTGGCCGTCCAGGTCGACTACTCGCAGCAGGCCCGCACGATCGAGGGTCTGGACCGGGCGATCCTGTGGTCCTCGGCGCTGGCGATCGGGGCGACGCTGCTGGTGGGCGCGCTCGCGGTGACCCGGGTGACCCGGCGGCTGCACACCACCGCCCAGGTGGCCCGGCGGATCAGCGGCGGCGATCTGGACGCGCGCGTGGACGATCCCCGGACGAAGGATCCCTCGCGTCCGCAGGACGAGGTGGCCGCGGTCGCCGCGGCGCTGGATTCCATGGCGGGGTCGCTGCAGGGGAAGTTGCAGGCCGAGCAGCGGTTCACCGCGGATGTCGCGCATGAGCTGCGGACGCCGCTCACGGGGCTGCACGCGGCGGCCGAGCTGCTGCCCCCGGGGCGGCCCACGGAGTTGGTGCGGGACCGGGTGGCGGCGCTGCGGACGCTCACCGAGGACCTGCTGGAGATCTCCCGCCTGGACACCGGGCGGGAGCGGCTCGATGTGGACACCGAGCGGCTGGGGGCGCTGGCCGAGCGGGTGGTGCGGGCGTCGGGAAGCCGTACGGAGGTGGTCGTCCTGCGGGATGTGACGGTGGAGACGGACCGGCGGCGGCTGGAGCGGGTGCTGGGGAACCTGGTGGCCAACGCGCACCGGCACGGGCGGGGGCCGGTGTCCCTGACCGTGGACGGGGCCCAGGTGACCGTGCGGGACCACGGGGACGGGTTCCCGGCGTACTTGCTGGAGCACGGGCCGCAGCGGTTCCGGACGGAAGGCGGCGCGAGGGGGCATGGGCTGGGGCTGACCATCGCGTTGGGGCAGGCGGAGGTTCTCGGGGCGCGGCTCACTTTCGCGAATGCGGAGGAGGGCGGGGCCTTGGCGACTCTCTCCCTGCCGGCCGGCGGGGGTTGAGCGCACTGTCGGGGCGCTCCGGATGGCCCATGTGGAGAGGCGACCGGCGTATCACGACCCTAGCGTGGCGGTTAGTCAGGATTTGCCCCCTCTCCAGGAGGTACCCCCATGTCGCTCCGCTCCCGCCTCGCCATAACCGCCGCCGCCGGCGCGCTCGCCGCCGCGGCCACCGTCACGCCCGCCGTCGCCGGGGACGACTGGGGCGGGCACCACCAGAACCAGCACCCCCGGCTGTACAAGGGGGTCGTGACCGCCGACACCCTGCTGCTGCGCAGCGCGCCCAACCGGGGGAGCCAGGTCATCCGGACCGCGTACCGCGGGCAGATCGTGAAGATCTACTGCAAGACGGTCGGCCAGAACGTCCAGGGCAACCCGCTGTGGTACCTCCTCCCCGACGGCACCTGGGCCTGGGGATCCGCCCGGTACATCGACAACATCGGGCCCGCGCCACGCTGGTGCTGAGCGACAAGGCACACAAGGCGCCCTATTTGGGTAAGTTCCGGACATGAGCAAGGCCGGAATCACCGTGGCGCGAGCGGACGCACCCGCTCCCGCCGTCCCCCTCCCCCGGCGCCGTGGCATCGAACTCTCCCTCATCGTCGTCGCCGTCCTGCTCTCCGTGTACGGCTACTGCGCTGTCGGCCTCGCCCGCCACGGCACCGTCCCGCCCGGCGCCGTCGGCTACGGCGCCGGGCTCGGCGTGCTGGCGCTCGTCGCCCACTTGGCGGTGCGGTTCCGGGCGCCGTACGCGGACCCGCTGCTGCTGCCGATCGCCGTGCTGCTCAACGGGCTCGGCCTGGTGCTGATCTACCGGCTCGACCTGGAGACCCCGGGCGACCGGGCGGCGCCCGCCCAACTGGTGTGGTCCACGCTGGGGGTGGCCTTCTTCATCGTGACCGTGGTGCTGCTGCGGGACCACCGGGTGCTGCAGCGCTACGCGTACGTCTGCGTGGCCGCCGCTCTCGGGCTGCTGATCCTGCCGATCCTGTTCCCCGCCGTGAACGGCGCCCGCATCTGGGTCCGGATCGCCGGATTCTCCATCCAGCCGGGCGAGTTCGCGAAGGTGCTGCTGGCGGTGTTCTTCGCCGCGTACCTGGCCGCGAACCGGGGGGCGCTCGCGTACGCCGGCCGCCGGGTGTGGCGGGTGCAGCTGCCCACCGGGCGGGTGCTCGGGCCGATCGTGGCCGTCTGGCTGCTGAGCGTCGGCGTCCTGGTCCTGGAACGGGACCTCGGCACCTCGCTGTTGTTCTTCGGCCTGTTCGTGGTCCTGCTGTACGTCGCCACCGGGCGCACCGGGTGGATCGCCGTGGGGCTGCTGCTGGCGTCGCTGGGCGCGGTGGCCGTGGGGTGGCTGGAGCCGCACGTGCACAGCAGGGTCGAGGACTGGCTGCACCCGTTCGCCTCGATCGAGGCGGGCCAGGGCCCCAACCAGCTCTCCCAGTCGCTGTTCGCCTTCGCGGCGGGCGGCATCACCGGCACCGGCCTCGGGCTCGGCCACTCCGTGCTGATCGGCTTCGCCGTCAAGTCCGACTTCATCCTGGCCACGGCGGGCGAGGAGCTGGGCCTGGCCGGGCTGTCCGCGATCTTCCTGCTCTACGGCCTGCTGGTGGAGCGCGGTTACCGGGCCGGGCTCGCGCTGCGCGACCCCTTCGGGCGGCTGCTCGCGGTGGGCCTGGCCTCCATCGTGGCCCTGCAGGTGTTCGTGATCGCGGGCGGAGTGGGCGGACTGATCCCGCTGACCGGCATGGCGATGCCGTTCCTGGCGCAGGGCGGCTCGTCGGTGGTCACCAACTGGGCGATCGTGGCGCTGCTGGTCCGGATGAGCGACTCGGCGCGGCGGCGGTACGACGAGGAGGGGGCGGGGTGACCCGGCACATCCGGCTGGCGGCCGTCTTCTGCGCCCTGCTGCTGGCCGCGCTCCTGGTCAACGCCGCCCGCATCCAGGTCTTCGGGGCCGGCGCCTACGAGGGCAACTCCGCCAACCGGCGGGCGACCATCGCCCGGTACGACCAGCCGCGCGGCGACATCCTGGTCGAGGGCCGCCCGGTCACCGGCTCCAAGGACACCGGCGAACAGCTCCGCTACGAACGCACCTACCGGGACGGCCCCCTGTACGCGCCGGTGACCGGCTTCGCCTCGCAGGTGTACGGCACGTCGTTCCTGGAGCACGCCGAGGACGGGGTGCTGTCCGGGGCGGACCCGATGCTGTCGCCGTTCCCGCTGCTGAACGACCTGACGCGGGCCCGGAATCCGGGCGGGGACGTGGTGACCACGCTCCGCGCGGCGGCGCAGCGGGCCGCCTACGACGGGCTCGCCGGGCGCAAGGGCGCGGTGGCGGCGATCGAGCCGTCGACGGGCCGGATCCTGGCGCTGGTGTCGGCGCCCTCCTACAACCCGGAGGCGCTGTCGGGCAACGGTCCGGCCGTGGCCCGGTCCTGGATCGGGCTGAACGAGGACCCGGACAAGCCGATGCTCAACCGGGCGGTACGGCAGACGTATCCGCCGGGGTCGACCTTCAAGGTGGTGACCGCGGCGGCGGCGCTCGACGCGGGGGTGGTCACCGAGGTCGGCAAGCGGACCGACTCCCCCGACCCCTACACCCTGCCCGGGACCACGACGAGGCTGACGAACGAGGCGAAGGGGTGCAGGAACGCCTCCTTGCGGGCTGCCTTCGTGTGGTCGTGCAACACGGTGTTCGCGCGGCTGGGGGTGCGGGTGGGGGTGGCCGATCTGGCGGCCACCGCGGGGGCCTTCGGCTTCAACGACACGGGGGTGCGGATCCCGTACGCGGTGGCGCCGAGCACCTTCGACACCTCGGTGGACCGGGCGCAGCTCGCGCTGTCGGCGATCGGTCAGTACAACACCCGGGCGACGCCCCTGCAGATGGCGATGGTCGCGGCGGCGGTCGCGAACGGCGGGCAGGTGCGGGAGCCGTACCTGGTGGAGCGGACGACGAGGGCGGGCGGGACGACGCTGACGACCGCCGGGGCCCGTCCGGTGCGGCAGGCGATGCATCCGGCGACCGCGCAGCGGCTGCGGGAGCTGATGACGGACGTGGTGCGCAAGGGCACGGGCGCGAACGCGGCGATCCCGGGGGCGACCGTCGGCGGCAAGACCGGCACCGCGCAGCACGGGATCGGCAACGCCGGTACGCCGTACGCCTGGTTCGTGTCGTGGGCGCAGGGGGCGCGGGACATGGAGCCGCGGGTGGCGGTCGCGGTGGTGGTGGAGGACGCGGACGCGGACCGCGGGGAGATCAGCGGGGGCGGGGACGCGGCGCCGATCGCGCGGGCGGTAATGGCGGCGGTGCTCGCTGGGTGAGACGGGGGGTACCGCGGGCCGGACGCCCGACCTAACGTTCGGTCCATGACGCCCATGACTGAGTCGACGGCCGCGCACCAACTCGCCGAGGTGAACATCGCCCGCCTCAAGTTCCCTCTGGAATCACCGCAGTTGAAGGACTTCGTCGACGCGCTGGACCCGGTGAACGCCGACGCCGACACGGCGGACGGATTCGTCTGGCGCCTCCAGGGCGAGTCCGGGGACGCGACGGAGATCGCCGTCCTCGGGGACGAGTGGCTGATCATCAACATGTCGGTGTGGCGGGACGCCGAGGCCCTGACGGCGTACATGCACCAGGGCCGTCACCGCGAGATGCTGGCCCGCCGCCGGGTGGGGGTCCCCCCACGCCCTTAAGGCGGTGGGGGAGGTTCGAGAAGGTCGAGGAGGCGATGGTGACCCTGTGGTGGGTGCCGGCCGGCCACCGTCCCACGGTCACGGAGGCGGAGTCCCGCCTGCTGCACCTGCGGACGAACGGCCCGACGCCGTACGCCTTCACCTTCCGCACCTCGTTCCCGGCGCAGAGCGCCGCACCGGTGGCGCTGACGCCCCTTCGGTAGACGCGGGGTCAACAAGTGCCGCGCAAGGGATTGACGAGCTTACTGACAGGCAGTCTCATAAGACTACGGAGGATGTGACCCCGGGTAACTGATTGGGAGAACGATGACGACCCTCACCGAAGCCGACGCGCTCGAGGGCCTGCGCGACGCGCTGGGCCTGCTCAAGGACCGGGAGCAAGTGGCCGAACGGCTGCTCGACTCCTCCGCGAAACACTCCTTCGACCCCGACAAGGAGCTGGACTGGGACGCGCCCTTCGAGGAGGGCAAGTGGTTCTGGCCGCCGGAGCTGGTGTCGCTGTACGACACCCCGATGTGGAAGCGGATGAGCGAGGAGCAGCGGATCCTGCTCTCGCAGCACGAGTCGGCGGCGCTGGCCTCGCTCGGCATCTGGTTCGAGCTGATCCTGATGCAGCTGCTGGTGCGGCACATCTACGACAAGGCCGCGACGAGCGCGCACGTGCGGTACGCGCTCACCGAGATCGAGGACGAGTGCCGGCACTCGAAGATGTTCGCGCGGCTCATATCGCGCGGGGAGACGCCCTGGTACCCGGTGAGCCGGATGCACCAGAACCTGGGCCGCCTGTTCAAGACGATCTCCACGACTCCGGGCTCCTTCACGGCGACGCTGCTCGGCGAGGAGGTCCTGGACTGGATGCAGCGGCTGACCTTCCCGGACGAGCGGGTGCAGCCGCTGATCCGGGGCGTCACGCGGATCCATGTGGTCGAGGAGGCCCGCCATGTCCGGTACGCCCGTGAGGAGCTGCGGCGCCAGATGCTGACGGCGCCGAAGTGGTCGCAGGAGTTCACGCGGGTCACCTCCGGGGAGTTCGCCCGGGTGTTCTCGGTGGCGTTCGTGAACCCCGAGGTCTACACGAACGTGGGCCTGGACAAGCGGGAGGCCATGGCGCAGGTGCGGGCGAGCGGGCACCGGCGCGAGGTCATGCAGACCGGCTCGAAGCGGCTGACGGACTTCCTGGACGACATCGGAGTGCTGCGCGGCGTGGGGCGCCGGCTGTGGAAGTCGTCGGGGCTGCTGGCCTAGTCAGGGACGGGCGGGGGCGGCAGCGCTCGGCGGCTACCGGCTCAGCCGGGGGCAGCCGCACCCCGCCGCTGCCCGCCCAGCCGCAGCCGGGCGGGGTGGCCGCGCTGCGCCGCTGCCCGCCGCCCGGCGCTGCCCCAGCGGTTACGCTGCACGTCATGAGGCCCTCGGCACCCACTCCCGCGTATCGACGTCTCAGCGTCGAGGAGCGGCGCAGTCAGTTGCTCGCCGCCGCTCTGTCGCTCTTCGCCCACCAGGCGCCCGAAGAGGTCTCGCTCGACGACGTGGCGGAGGCCGCCGGGGTGTCGCGGCCGCTGGTGTACCGGTACTTCCCCGGCGGCAAGCAGCAGCTGTACGAGGCCGCCCTGCGGTCCGCCGCCGAGGAGCTGGAGCAGTGCTTCGACGAGCCCCGTGAGGGGCCTTTGCTGTCCCGGCTCGGACGGGCGCTCGACCGGTATCTGGCCTTCGTCGACCAGCACGACGCCGGGTTCAGCGCGCTGCTCCAGGGCGGCAGCGTCGTCGAGACCTCCCGGACCACCGCCATCGTGGACGGCGTGCGCCGGGCCGCCGCGCAGCACATCCTCAGCCATCTTCAGGTCACCGCGCCCGGGGTCCGGCTCCGGACGACCGTCAAGGTGTGGATCACCGCCGTCGAGGCGGCCTCGCTGCTGTGGCTCGACGAGGACAAGCAGATCCCCCTCGACGAGATGCGCGACTGGCTCGTCGACCAGTTCGTCGCCGTGCTCTCCGTGACCGCCGCCCGCGACCCGCAGACGGCCGAGCTGGTCCGGGCGCTCGCCGAGGATGGCTGACACTGGTGCCGTGAGAAGCGAAGACACCCCCTTCGAGGGCGGGCCCCTGGACGGCCGCGTGCTGCCCGTGCTGCTGGGGATCACCGGGCACCCGCCCAAGACGCACCGCATCCCCGTCCCGGACGCCGCCGGCGGCCCGCCCACCGTGCTGGTCTACCGGCGCGTGCCCCGCGTCGAGGGCCGGCCCGTCGGGCTCACCCGGCGCTGGAAGTACGCGTACGACCCCGAGGGGCGCCCGGAGAGCCGGTTGAAGTGGCCCTGGTCGAAGCCAGACGCCACGCCGGGCGGCAAGCCGGACGACGCGCACGGGTGACCCGGTTGCGCCGAACCGCGCACATTCGGCGCGCGCCCCACGAGCGTCCGCCTGATGCTCGCGGTGCGGGGCAGAAGGGCTGCCCCGCACCGGAGGTGATGACGTGTCAGGAAGGCTTCCGCTTCTGGTGTGCACGGCGGCGACGGTGGCCGGTGCCGTCCTCGCACCGGTGCCCGCCACGGCCGTCCCCGAGCCCGGCGAGCGGTCCGTCTCCCGGCTGCTGACGGACCTTCAGCGGCTGTACCGGGACGCCGAGCGGGCCACCGAGACCTACAACGCCACCGAGGAGAAGCTCAGGAAGCAGCGCGCCGAGGTCAGGCGCCTGGACCGGGAACTCGCCCGGGCCCGGCTCTCCCTGCACGACAGCCGGGGCGCGGCGGGGCGGCTGGCCCGGCAGCAGTACCAGGACAGCAGCGAGATCTCCTCCTACGTACGGCTGCTGCTCGCCCGGGATCCGCAGCACGCGCTCGACCAGGGGCATGTGATCGGGCAGTTGGCGCGGGAGCGGGCCGAGACGGTGGGGCGGCTGACCGGGAGCGAGCGCAAGGCCGACGCGCTGGCGCGCAAGGCACGCACGGCACTCGACCGTCAGCTCGCTCTCACCGAGCGGCACAAGAGGGACCGGGACGCGGTCGAGGGGCGGCTGGAGGACGTCGAGGAGCTGCTCGTCTCCCTCACTCCCGAACAGCTCTCGGAGGTCGCCGCGCTGGAGCGGAAGGGCATCAGCAAGGCGCAGCGGACCCTGGTGACGTCCGGGGCGCTCAGCAGCGAGCGGAAGGCGTCGGGGGCGGGCGACCGGGCGGTGCGCTATGCCCTGCGGCAGCTGGGGAAGCCGTACCAGTGGGGCGCGGAGGGGCCGCGGACGTTCGACTGCTCCGGGCTCACGTCCCGGGCCTGGAGCCATGCCGGCACCGCCATCCCGCGCACCAGCCAGGAACAGTGGGCGCGGCTGCCGAGGGTGCCGCTGAAGGAGCTGCGCCCCGGCGACCTGGTGATCTACCACCGCGACGCCACCCACGTCGCCCTGTACCTGGGCAAGGGCAAGGTGATCGAGGCGCCGAGGACGGGCGAGAAGATCAAGGTCTCCCCGATGGCTGCCCACCCGGTCCTCGGTGCGGTGCGTCCCGGCTGAATCAGGCCAGGGACGCCAGGTACGCCTCGGTCTTCTCCGGCTCGTAGAAGAAGTTCTCGAAGTCGGCCGGGTCGTTGAACGCGTTGGCGAAACGGTCCGCCGCGGGCTGGAGCTGACCGGCCGCGCCGATCAGGTTCAGGATGTGCTCCGGCGGCGGGGCCAGCATCGCGTTGGTCCACTTGGTGACGTGCTGCGCGGTCGCCCAGTAGCGGTCGAAGGTGGCCTGCATCCACTCCTCGTCGAACGGCTTGTCACCGTGTTCGAGGATGGACGCCAGGTACGCCGCCGCGCACTTGGACGCGGAGTTGGAACCCTGTCCGGTGATCGGGTCGTTGGCCACGACCACGTCGGCCACGCCGAGGACCAGGCCGCCGCCGGGCAGCCGGCCGACCGGGTTGCGGACGGTGGGCGCGTAGCGGCCGGCCAGCGTGCCGCCGGCGTCGGTCAGTTCGGCCTTCGTCGCCCGCGCGTACTCCCACGGCGTGTACTTCTCCATGAGCTCCAGGGTCAGGGAGAGGTGTTCCGCCGGGTCCTTGACGCCCTGGAAGACGTCCAGCGGGCCGCCGGGGATGCCCTCCCAGAACAGGATGTCGGCGCGGCCGGAGGTGGTGAACGTCGGCATGATGAACAGCTCGCCGACGCCGGGCACGAGGTTGCAGCGGACCGCGTCGAACTCCGGGTGCTCCGGGCGCGGGCCGAGACCGTGCACGTAGGCCACCGCGAGGGCGCGCTGCGGCTCGCTGTACGGGGAGCGCTCCGGGTCGCGGGCGAACATGGAGACCAGCTCGCCCTTGCCGGCCGACACCAGCACCAGGTCGTACGTACGGGAGAAGTAGTCGAGGTCGCCGACGGCCGCGCCGTGGATGACCAGCTGGCCGCCGCGCTGGGCGAAGGTCTCCATCCAGCCGGCCATCTTCACCCGCTGGTCGACGGACTGGGCGAACCCGTCGAGCCGGCCCACCCAGTCGATGGCGCGGGCCGCGGGGCCCTCGGCCCAGGAGCCCGGTGCCGCCACCGAGACGCCGAGTCCCTCGATCTTCGGTGCCTGGGACTCCCAGAAGTTCAGCTGGAGGTCGCGCTCGTGCTGGAGGGCCGTGTGGAACATGCACTGCGTCGACATGACCCGGCCGGTGCGGATCTCGTCCGCGGTCCGGTTGGACATGAGAGTGACCTCGTACCCGTTCGACTGCAGTCCGAGGGCGAGCTGGAGACCGGACTGGCCGGCTCCGACGACGAGTATCTTCCGCATGCGGGGCAGTTCTCCTACTCGGGGGTTTCGTCCAGCGCGTGGCCCACCAGGGCCAGGAGGGTCTCGATCACCGAGATCCGGCGCCGCGCATCCATGATCATGACAGGTATGTGCGCGGGGATCGTCAGCGCCTCCCGCACGTCCTCCGGCTCGAACCGCTCGCTGCCGTCGAAGTGGTTGACCGCGACGACGTACGGCAGCCCGCAGCTCTCGAAGTAGTCCAGCGCCGGGAAACAGTCCTTCAGCCGACGGGTGTCGGCCATCACGACCGCGCCGATCGCGCCACGCACCAGGTCGTCCCACATGAACCAGAACCGCTGCTGGCCCGGTGTGCCGAACAGGTAGAGCACCAGGTCGTCGTCGAGCGTGAGACGGCCGAAGTCCATGGCCACGGTGGTGGTCAGCTTCTCCGGCGTGGCGGTGAGGTCGTCGGTCTCCTCGCTCGCCTCGGTCATCAGCGCCTCGGTCTGCAGCGGCGTGATCTCCGAGACCGCGGTGACCAGGGTGGTCTTGCCGACGCCGAACCCGCCCGCCACGACGATCTTCGTGGCGACGGGGGCGCGGGTGCGGTCCGTCTGCCAGGACTTCAGGTCCTCATCGGTGTCTTCAAAGACGACGGAGTCCACTCAGCACCCTTTCGAGCAGAGCGCGGTCCGGACGGCCGGTGCCGTGACCGGTTCCGGTGCCGTACACACGGATCTTTCCCTGGTCCGCGAGATCGCTCAGGAGCACGCGGACCACGCCGAGCGGCATCTTGAGCAGCGCGGCGATCTCGGCCACCGTGCGCATACGGCGGCACAGTTCGACGATGGCCCGCATCTCCGGCATCACCCGGGTGTTGAGGGAACCATTCGTCAGCTCCCGGCGCTCCGGCGCGGCTTCGAGCGCCGCGGTGCTCGCGACGAACGTCTCCACGAGGAGGACGTGTCCGAAGCGGGTGCGCCCGCCGGTGAGCGAGTAGGGGCGTACGCGGGCGGGCTTGCGGTCGCCGCCGCGGACGGGGAGCTTCTTCGGCGCGCTGCTGCTCATCGGGGACTCCCGGTCGACTCGGCTTCCAGGGATTTTCGTAGCTCGCTGCGGAGTTCGGGCGTCAGGACGTGGCCGGCGCGGCCGACGAACAGGGCCATGTGGTACGCGACCACACTCATGTCGCACTCCGCGGAGCCGTGCACGCCGAGCAGCGAGCCGTCGCTGATCGACATCACGAACAGGCTGCCCTCGTCCATGGCGACCATCGTGTGCTTCACCCCGCCGAACTCCATGAGCCGGGCGGCGCCGATGGTGAGGCTGCCGATGCCGGAGACGATGGTGGCGAGGTCGGCCGCGGAGCCCCTGGGGCCGGTGCGGGTGCGCTTCGCCTTGGCCTGCTCGTTGCGGTCCGGGTCCGAGGACAGCAGGAGCAGGCCGTCCGAGGAGACCACGGCGACCGACTGGATGCCCGGCACCTCCTCGACCAGGTTCGTCAGCAGCCAGTGCAGGTTTCGGGCCTCACTGCTCAGTCCGAAGGTACTGGGCGCGGTCAACTGCTTGCCTCCTCGACAGTGCCCCCCGTGGCTTCTTCGGATTCGCTGACGGGTGCTCCCCCACGGCCCGTCTCTTCCGCGATTTCTGCTTCTACGTCGCGATAACCGGCCACCGCCCCCTGGCGGAACCCGCCCAGCCTCCTGCGCAGGGCGTCCGCGTCGACGGAGGCGCTGGGCCGGCGGGGCGGTTCCGCGGGCGCGGTGATCTTCGGGGTGCGCTTGGGCAGCCCCTTCGCGGTGAGCTGGTCCTCGTCGTCGTCGGCACGGCCGTGTTCCGTCTCGGCTTCCCCTGGGGGGTCCTCGCCGGTGGCAGGGGCCGGTGCGTCCGGTGCGGGGTCCGGCCGTACGGGCTCCGGCGGTACGGGTGCCAGCAGCTCCATCGTGGTCTCCGCCGGGGTCTCCGGCGGGAGTTGTGCCGGAGTCCTCGGCGGGGTCTGTGCCGGGGCCTCCTCCGCCCTGCGTACGGCCCGCTCGGCCAGCTCCACCAGGCGGTCACCCTGGCCGGCGCGGCCGTGCAGGACGTTGGAGTTGGCCTCGGCGTCGGCGCCGGGCAGGGAGAAGGTCTGGGTGGTGCCGGGGGCCGGGGCGCCGGACGGGGCCGGGACCGCCGTGGGGGGCGCCTGGGCCAGCAGCGCGTTCGGGAGGACGACGACCGCCGCCACTCCGCCCTGCTTCTGCTCCCGGAGCTGGACCCGGACCCCGTGGCGGTGGGCCAGCCGGGCCACCACGTAGAGGCCGAGGCCCAGGCCCTCCTCGCCCTCCTGGTCGTAGGAGGCCTCGGGGTCGAAGTCGGCCAGGCGGCTGTTGAGGCGGGTCATGCGGTCGTCCGTCATGCCGATGCCCTCGTCCTGGACGGAGAGCATCACCTCGCCGTTCTCCAGCAGCCAGCCGGACACCTCGACGGGCATGTCGGGCGGGGAGAACGCGGTGGCGTTCTCCATCAGTTCGGCGAGCAGGTGCGAGAGGTCGTCCGCCGCGAAGCCCGCGAGATGGGCGTGCGGCGGGAGCGCGGCGATACGGACGCGTTCGTAGCGCTCGATCTCGCTGACCGCCGCGCGGACCACGTCCACCAGCGGGACCGGGCCCGCGCTGTGCTGGACGTGTTCCGTGCCGGCGAGGACCAGGAGGTTCTCGCTGTGGCGGCGCATCACGGTGGCGAAGTGGTCGAGCTTGAAGAGGGTGGCCAGGCGGTCCGGGTCCTGCTCGCGCTCCTCCAGGCCCTCGATGACCGCCAGTTGGCGTTCCACCAGCCCCAGGGAGCGCAGGGCGAGGTTCACGAAGGTCGAGCCGATGCTGGTGCGCAGCCGCACCAACTGGGCGGAGGACGCGGCCAGTTCGGCGCGGAGGTCCTCGCGGGCGTCGGCCATCTTCTGGCGCTGGCCGACCAGGTGCTTGCGGTCGGACTCCAGGGTGGCGATGCGCTCGTGGAGGGCGACCGCCTGCGCGTGCAGGGTGTTGACGGAGTCGACGACCTGGGCGAACTCGTCCTTGCGGCCGGTGAACCGGACCGGCTCCTCCGCCGTCGGGTCCGCGGCGCCCGCGAGCCGGGCCGAGCCCAGGCGCACCACGGCCAGCGGGCGGGTGAGGCCGCGGGCCATGCCGGTGGCGACGCCGATCGCGAGCAGCACCAGGACGCCGAGGACCGCGATGCGGATCTCCAGCTCGGTGACGTCGTCGTCGCGCAGGAGGGCGAGGTCCTTGGTGCGGCGGTCGTGCAGGGCGGACTCGGCGCCGCGCATCATCTCGACGCGGGCGGAGAGCGCGGCGTCCAGCTTCTTCACGCCGGTGGCGAGTTCGGCGTCGGTCAGGGTCGGCTGGTCGGTCAGGGCGGCGAGGTACTTCTCGGCGGCCTCGGCCTCCGGTCCGGTGACCGTGGAATCGTAGGACGTCACCGATGCCTTCGGCGCGGTCTCGCGGAAGTCGGCGAGGGCCGCGTCGGAGCGCAGCCGGGCCTCCTGGGCGGCGGCGGTGAGCGCGTCGCGCTGCTTGGTGTCGGCGTCGGAGGAGGAGCTGACCGTGCTCGGCAGGCCCGTGACGGGGTCGATGACGGTCTGGGTGCCGCGCGGGACGCTGAGGGCCGCGAGCAGCAGTCCGCGGGTGGAGGCGGCCTGCTGTACGGCGGTGTCGAGCTCGACGAGGGCGTGGGCGCCGGAGCCCGCGCGGGGCGGCATGTCCTCGGCCAGCTGCTCGGCTAGCCGGTGGAGTTCGGCGAGGGAGGCGGAGTACGCCTTGTGCGTGTCCAGAGCGGTGCTCTTGCCGGTGAGCGCCGCTCTGCGCAGGGCCGCGATGTCGTCCAGGTCCGCCCGCAGGGAGGCGGGGGTGTCGGGGTTCGCGCGCAGCTCCTCGGCGAGGCGGTCGACCCGGGCGCTGCGCTGCTCGGAGGGCGCCTTGGACTTGGGGCGCCCGGCGGCGACGTAGGAGGTGACCTCGTCGCGTTCGTCGGCGAGCGAGTGGGCGAGGGCCAGGGCGTCCTCGGTGCGCTCGGAGAGGGTCACCAGCTCCTGGGTGTCGTGCACCTGGGCGGAGGCGGTGACGATCGAGGGGGCACCGGCCGCCGCGATGGCGGCGGCGACCACGGCCACGGCGACGAAGAGCCGGTTGCGTACATGGGTGGGCCGGCCTTTGCCTGCCGAGGTGGCGCCGGTCCCTGCCGTGCTGCCGGGCGTGTGCTCCGGGCCCCCTGCGGGGACCTTCTGCTTGCCTGAGCGACGAGGCCGCGTCTTCTGCACCGGTGCTCGCATTCCTGAACTCGTGGTACTCATGGGCCCGGGTGACGCTCCGTCAACTGGCGCATACGCCCGGTACGCTTCCCGACCCTCCCAGTGCCGGTGGGCGGGGGTCCCGCATCATCTGACCCGCCACCCGAAGGAGTGAACCCCGGAGGGGAGTTGGCGGGCAAGTTCCGGTGACGCTTGCGACGGCCGTTCCCGGCGGGCCGGTTGGACGTCCGCGGCGGGCGATGGCAGGATTCGCCGCCACGTCTGCGCGGAGTGAATCATTCCCTCCCAAATCTGGCGCTTGACCTGCGTGCGGGCGCCAATTGCGCGATCGTTGCCAGCCTTTGGCGAACCTTGTGAAGGGCTCGTGCAGACTGGCTGGATGCGTACTGAACTTGTGTCGGAGCCCGGTGATGCCGCCCGCCCCAACGAGGACTTCGCAAGCGTCGGACTGCCCGCCTCCGGACAGGGCGGCGCGGTGGTGGTCCTCGACGGGGTGACTCCGCCGAGGGGTGCTACGGGCTGTCTGCATTCCGTTCCCTGGTTCACCGCGCGGCTCGGCGGGGCCCTGACCGAACTGACCGTTTCACTCCCGGATGTTCCTCTCGCCGACGCCCTGTCGCTCGCCCTCGCGCGTACCGCCGAGGCGCACCGGGGAACATGTGACCTTTCTCACCCGCGCACACCCCAGGCAACGGTCGTCGTGGCCCGCTGGTCACCGGAGACCGTGGAGTACCTGATCCTGTCGGACTCGGCCCTGCTGGTGGAGTCGCCGGACGGCGCCCTGACGCCCTACCTCGACGACCGCCTGTCCCTGCTGCCCCGGTCCGCCCTGGCCACGGACGAGATGGTCGACGCCGGCCTGCGGAACAAGGAGGGCGGCTTCTTCACCGCCGCGGCGGATCCCTCGGTGGCCGCCAGGGCGGTGACCGGAACCCTGCCCCGCATCGAGGTACGCGCCCTGGCCGCCCTCACGGACGGGGCGACCCGCTGGGTGGAGACCTTCGGCGCCGGAGACTGGCCCGACCTGTTCGACGTCGTCCGCAAGGAAGGCGCCCAGTCCCTCATCGACCAGGTCCGCGCACTGGAACTCGCCGACGAGGACCGGGCCTTCCTCCGGCGGAGCAAGACCCACGACGACGCGACGGTGGTCTACGTCGAACTCTGACCGCCCCCGCGCGTGCCCTCGCCGGACGCGTCACGGAGGGGCCCCGGTACGGACCCCGCCCGACGCGCCTGGCGGGGCCCCGACGCCGGCGGCGGGCCGGGTCCCTTGCGGGGAGCAGGCCCTCGACAGGACGCTGGAGGCGGGGCGGATCCGACGCCGGGGGCGAGCCCGGACACCGGCGGCGGGCCGGGCCCCCTCCGGGCAGCAGGCCCTCGACAGGACTCCGGAGGCGAGGCAGAACCGACGCCAGGGGGCAAGCCCCGACACCGGCAGCGAGGCGAATCCGACGCCGGGTGCGAGCCCGGACACCGGCAGCGGGCCAGGCCCCCTCCGGGTCAGCAGACCCTCAACAGGACGCCGCAGGCGAGACGGACCCGACGCCAAGGGGCAAGCCCCGACACCCGCAGCGAGGCGAATCCGACGCCGGGGGCAAGCCCCGACACCGGCAGCAGGCCGGGCCCCCTCCAGGGAGCAAACCCTCAACAGGACGCCGCAGGCCAGTCAGAACCGACACCGGGAGGCAAGCCCCGACACCGGCAGCGGGCCAGCCCCCTCCGGGCAGCAAACCCTCAACAGGACGCCCGAGGCGGGGCAGATCCGGGCCAGGGGCGGGCCTCGATAGCGGCAGCGAGGCGGATCCGGCGCCGGGGGGAGCCTTGGTACCGGCGGCGGGCCGGGGCCTGGGGCTTGACCCCGAGGGCGTGGTCGGGCCCAGGAGCGGACCTCGAAGCGACGCCGCGGGCGGGCCTGGCTCCGCGTCGGAAGCGGCCTGGTCGGCCGCCGAGACGAACCGGACCCCAGCGCCCCCGCCTGCCTCCGCGCCGAAAGCCGCCTGACCGGCCACCGAGACGAACCCGGACACCAGCGCCCCCGCCTGCCTCCGCGCCGGAAGCCGCCTGACCGGCCACCCAGGCGGGCCCGACCTCAGAGCCCGGGCATCGACGCGGTGCGCCGGCGTGCCGGGGGGTCAGCCCTGGCCCTCCATTTCCTCGTTCAGCTGGTTCAGCAGGCGGGCCAGTTCCGCGACCTCTTTGGGGTCCCAGCCGGAGAGGCGACGGGCGTAGCGGGCTCGGCGGGCGTTGCGTACCTTGCTCACCCGGCCGCGGCCCTCCTCCGTGAGGTGGACCAGCCAGGCCCGCCCGTCCGCGGGGTCGGGCTCGCGGGCGACCAGGCCGAGGTCCTCCAGGGCACGCAACTGGCGGGACATGGTGGCCTTGCCGACGCCGATGTACGCGGCGAGTTCCGTCGCCCGCTGCTGCCCGCACTCGCCGAGGCGGATCAGCAGCCCGTACGCCGCCGACTCCAGGTCCGGATGGACCTCGCGGGCCATCTCGCCCTGACTGGCCCGCGCCCGCCGCAGCAGTACGGTCAACTCCCGCTCCAGGGACAGGAACTCGGGCTGGTCCACGCCACGCCCTGGCATCCCCGCGGACACCCCGGATCCGACTCGACGTCCGTCGCCGTTTCCGTCTTCGCGCACGTCAGCCCCTGCCTCGGTTTCCCAGTTCTGAAAGTTTCCGTCACATGCCGTCATCGCCGCAGCTCCGTCAGTATTTCCCAGGCGTAGACCAACGGCAGCCCCCAGCCCCTCTTCCACCCGCCGGTCCCCGCCCGTGGCGTCGTTCCCGGACATCCGACCGGCATGCCCACGCCGGCATCGTCCGACGGCGGACCAACAACAGGCCAACGCCGAGGCCTCGCATGCCGCCGCCTCACGGCTCTCCCACCGCGCACCACCGAGCCTTCGGAGGCAGGCTGTGCGTGTGCACAGACCCGGACTGATCCGCCTCAGCCTCACGGCGCTCCTGCTCACGGCGCTGTCCCTGACATGCGCCGCCCCCACCTCCGCCGCCCCCACCTCCGCCGCCCCCACCTCCGCCGAGCCCGGCTCCCCGGCCGGCCCCGACACCCCCGCCCGGGGCTCCGCCCACATGGGCATCGGCGTCCCGGCCCACGACGGCGTCCACGGCCTGCCCGGGGACACCCGCGCCAGCCAGACGGAGGGCGTCGACGTCTCCTCCCACCAGGGCGACGTGGCCTGGTCGACCCTGTGGAGCAGCGGCGTGAAGTGGGCCTACGTGAAGGCCACGGAAGGCACGTACTACACGAACCCCTACTACGCCCAGCAGTACAACGGCTCCCACACCGTGGGCATGATCCGCGGCGCCTACCACTTCGCCACCCCGGACACCACGTCCGGCGCAACCCAGGCCGACTACTTCGTGGACCACGGCGGCGGCTGGTCCCGCGACGGCCGGACCCTCCCCGGCGCCCTCGACATCGAGTGGAACCCGTACGGCGCGGCCTGCTACGGCAAGACCCCGAGCGCCATGGTCACCTGGATCCGCGACTTCCTGAACCAGTACAAGGCGCGCACGGGCCGGGACGCCGTCATCTACACGGCGACGAGTTGGTGGACCCAGTGCACGGGCAACTACGCCGGCTTCGCCGGCAACCCGCTGTGGATCGCGCGGTACGCGTCGACGGTGGGGACGCTGCCGGCCGGCTGGAGCCACCACACCATGTGGCAGTACACCTCGACCGGCCCGACGGTCGGCGACCACGACAGGTTCAACGGGGCCCTGGACCGGGTCCAGGCCCTCGCCCACGGCTGAGCGCACGGCTGAGCCCACGGCTGAGCGCACGACGAAGGCCCGGGCCTCCCTCTCGGGAGCCGGGCCCTCGCCTTCGTCCGGCAGCGTCCGTCACGCCGCCGCCGGAACCTCCGCCCGCGCTCCGGCCGTGGCCGGGGACAGGGCCAGGTCGAGCACCTGCCGTACGTCCGTCACGGCGTGCACGTCGAGCTTGTCGAGGACCTCGGCGGGCACGTCGTCCAGGTCCGGCTCGTTGCGCTTGGGGATGATCACCGTGGTGACGCCCGCCCGGTGCGCGGCCAGCAGCTTCTGCTTCACCCCGCCGATCGGCAGGACCCGCCCGGTCAGGGACACCTCCCCCGTCATCGCCACGTCCGTACGGACCAGCCGGCCCGACAGCAGCGAGGCGAGCGCCGTCGTCATCGTGATGCCCGCGCTCGGCCCGTCCTTCGGGACCGCGCCCGCCGGGAAGTGGATGTGCACACCCCGGTCCTTCAGGTCGGCCACCGGCAGTTCGAGCTCGGCGCCGTGCGAGCGGAGGAAGGACAGGGCGATCTGCGCGCTCTCCTTCATCACGTCACCGAGCTGCCCGGTCAGCGTCAGCCCCGCCGCGCCCGTCTCCGGGTCGGCCAGGGACGCCTCCACGAACAGCACGTCACCGCCGGCGCCGGTCACCGCGAGGCCGGTCGCCACACCGGGGACCGCCGTACGGCGTTCCGCCGGGTCCTGGGCCGACTCGGGCACGTGGTGCGGGCGCCCGATCAGCCCGCGCAGATCGCCGTCCGTCACGGTGAACGGCAGCTCCCGCTCGCCCAGTTCGTGCTGGGCCGCGACCTTGCGCAGCAGCCTCGCGATCGAGCGCTCCAGGTTGCGCACGCCGGCCTCGCGCGTGTACTCACCGGCGAGCCTGCGCAGGGCGCTCTCGTCCAGGGTCACCTCGTCCCGGTCCAGACCGGCCCGCTCCAGCTGGCGCGGAAGCAGGTGGTCGCGGGCGATGACGACCTTCTCGTCCTCGGTGTAGCCGTCGAGGCGGACCAGCTCCATCCGGTCGAGCAGGGCCTCCGGGATGGCCTCCAGGACGTTGGCCGTGGCGAGGAACACCACGTCGCTGAGGTCGAGTTCGACCTCCAGGTAGTGGTCGCGGAAGGTGTGGTTCTGCGCCGGGTCCAGGACCTCCAGCAGCGCCGCCGCCGGGTCGCCGCGGAAGTCGGAGCCCACCTTGTCGATCTCGTCGAGCAGGACCACCGGGTTCATCGACCCGGCCTCCTTGATCGCCCGCACGATCCGGCCGGGCAGCGCGCCGACGTACGTACGCCGGTGACCGCGGATCTCCGCCTCGTCCCGGACACCGCCGAGGGCCACGCGCACGAACTTGCGCCCCATGGCGTGGGCGACCGACTCCCCGAGCGAGGTCTTGCCGACGCCGGGCGGGCCGACGAGAGCCAGTACGGCACCGCCGCGCCGGCCTCCGACGACACCGAGCCCCCGGTCGTTGCGGCGCTTGCGCACCGCGAGGTACTCGGTGATCCGCTCCTTCACGTCCTCCAGGCCCGCGTGCTCGGCGTCCAGGACGGACTTCGCGCCCTGGATGTCGTAGGCGTCCTCGGTCCGTTCGTTCCAGGGCAGTTCGAGGACCGTGTCGAGCCAGGTCCGGATCCAGGAGCCCTCGGGTGACTGGTCGCTGGACCGCTCCAGCTTGTCGACCTCCTTCAGGGCCGCCTCGCGGACCTTCTCCGGCAGGTCGGCGGCCTCGACACGGGCGCGGTAGTCGTCGGACTCCTCGCCCTCCGCCTCGCCGTTCAGCTCGCGCAGCTCCTTGCGCACGGCCTCCAGCTGGCGGCGCAGCAGGAACTCGCGCTGCTGCTTGTCGACGCCTTCCTGGACGTCCTTGGCGATGGTCTCGGCGACGTCCTGCTCGGCGAGGTGGTCGCGCAGTTGCTGGGTGGCGAGCTTGAGGCGGGCGACCGGGTCGGCGGTCTCCAGCAGCGCCACCTTCTGTTCGGTGGTGAGGAACGGCGAGTACCCGGAGTTGTCGGCGAGCGCGGACACGTCGTCGATGGCCTGGACCCGGTCCACGACCTGCCAGGCGCCGCGCTTGCGCAGCCAGGCGGTGGCGAGCGCCTTGTACTCCTTCACCAATTCGGTGACCTGCCCCGGCAGCGGGTCGGGGGCGCTGTCGTCGACGTGGGTGCCCTCGACCCACAGGGCGGCGCCGGGACCGGTGGTCCCGGCGCCGATCCGCACGCGGCCGCGGCCGCGGATCAGGGCGCCCGGGTCACCGTCGGCGAGCCGGCCCACCTGCTCCACCGTGCCGAGCACGCCGGTGCTCGCGTACGTGCCGTCGATGCGCGGAACCAGCAGCACCCGTGGCTTGCCCGGCTGGGATCCGGCGGCCGCTTGGGCCGCCTCCACGGCGGCGCGTACATCGGCGTCGTTCAGATCCAGCGGGACCACCATTCCGGGCAGCACGACCTCGTCATCGAGCGGCAGCACAGGCAGGGTGAGCGGTGTGGACGTCGATGCCATGATCTCCCCTTCGGCAGTCAAGTTGAGCTATGCCGACTCAATGCTCGGGAAAGCTTGAATGTTCCCCCACCGCCGTTCGCTGTGAGCGATCACCGCCCCGACGGGGCCGGAGCTGCCAAGATGAGGGGATGCCCGCTTCGTACGACATCCCTCAAGTCCTGGACCGTCGCGAAGGCCCGCACGGCGAGGTCGTGTTGCGGCGGCACGGTGACCTGCTGCAGATCATCGCCAACGGCTGTTTCCTCATGGACACCTCCGACGGCCGCTCCGAGCGGCTGCTCGTGGACGCGGCCCGGGACGCCCTCGACGGCAGGCCCCAGCCGAGGGTGCTGATCGGAGGTCTGGGCGTGGGGTTCTCGCTCGCACACGCCGCCGCCGATCCCCGCTGGGGGCGGATCACGGTCGTCGAACGCGAGCCCGCCGTCATCGACTGGCACCGCGCCGGACCCCTCGCCGACCTCACCGAACGGGCCTTCGCGGACCCGCGGACCGAGATCCTCGAAACGGATCTCCTCGCCTACGTCAATGAGACATCCGACACGTTCGACGCGCTGTGTCTCGACATCGACAACGGCCCCGGCTGGACGGTCACGGAGGGCAACCAGGGTCTGTACTCGGTGGCCGGACTGGCAAGCTGCGCAAGGGTTTTGAGCCCCGGCGGGGTGCTGGCCGTCTGGTCCGCGCAGCCCTCTCCGGAATTCGAAGAAACCTTGCGGAATGCCGGGTTCAATCAGGTGCGTACCGAAGAGATCCCCGTTGCCCGGGGCGTTCCCGACGTCGTGCACCTCGCCGTCGGACCTGGATAGCCGAGCTGCGGCGACTCCCCGTACGCTGCTGCCCTGGCGCGGATCATTCAAGCGTCAATCGCAAGCATGCGCAGGCATGTGCCAGACAAACGGATCACCCCACGGATTCCGGAAAGCAACTTCAGGGGCGGGCGATGGAGCAGACACACACCTCCCACAACGGCACGACGGCGACACCCGGCGCACAGCGCCGGGTGCTGGTGGTAGAGGACGATCCGACCATCGTGGACGCCATCGCGGCCCGCCTGCGCGCCGAGGGATTCCTCGTGCAGACCGCGGGTGACGGGCCCTCGGCCGTCGACACGGCGGAGGCCTGGCAGCCCGACCTGCTGATCCTCGACATCATGCTGCCGGGCTTCGACGGCCTGGAGGTCTGCCGCCGCGTCCAGGCGCAGCGCCCGGTCCCGGTGCTGATGCTGACCGCGCGCGACGACGAGACCGACATGCTGGTCGGGCTCGGCGTCGGCGCCGACGACTACATGACCAAGCCGTTCTCGATGCGCGAGCTGGCCGCCCGCGTCCATGTGCTCCTGCGTCGCGTGGAGCGGGCCGCGATCGCCGCCTCCACCCCGCGCAGCGGCATCCTGCGCCTCGGCGAGCTGGAGATCGACCACGCGCAGCGCCGGGTGCGGGTGCGCAGCGAGGACGTCCACCTGACGCCCACCGAGTTCGACCTCCTGGTGTGCCTGGCGAACACCCCGCGCGCGGTGCTCTCCCGTGAGCAGCTGCTCGCGGAGGTGTGGGACTGGGCGGACGCCTCCGGCACCCGGACCGTCGACAGCCACATCAAGGCGCTGCGCCGGAAGATCGGCGCCGAGCGCATCCGTACCGTGCACGGCGTGGGCTACGCCCTGGAGACCCCGACGCCATGAGCGACGGGCCGGCCGCGCGAAAAGGCCCCAGGGAGCCCTGGGGCGGCGTACGTCCGTTCTCGATCAAGACCAAGCTGGGCGCGCTGGTCGTCATCTCGGTACTGATCACCACCGGTCTGTCGATGATCGCGGTGCAGACCAAGACGGAGCTGCGCTTCATCACCGTCTTCTCGATGATCGCCACCCTGCTCATCACCCAGTTCGTGGCGCACTCGCTCACCGCGCCGCTGGACGAGATGAACACGGTGGCCCGCTCGATCTCGCACGGCGACTACTCCCGCCGGGTGCGCGAGAACCGCCGGGACGAGCTGGGCGACCTGGCCGAGACGATCAACGTCATGGCCGACGAGCTGGAGGCCCAGGACCAGCAGCGCAAAGAGCTGGTCGCGAACGTCTCGCACGAGCTGCGCACCCCCATCGCCGGCCTGCGCGCGGTGCTGGAGAACATCGTCGACGGGGTCACCGAGGCCGACCCCGAGACCATGCGCACCGCGCTGAAGCAGACGGAGCGCCTGGGCCGCCTGGTCGAGACGCTGATGGACCTGTCCCGCCTCGACAACGGCGTCGTACCGCTGAAGAAGCGCCGCTTCGAGGTGTGGCCCTATCTGTCCGGGGTGCTGAAGGAGGCCAACATGGTCGCCTCCACGCGCGCGGGCATCGCCTCGGGCTCGGGCGGCCACACCCGTACGGACGTCCATCTGCACCTGGACGTCTCGCCGCCGGAGCTGACCGCGCACGCGGACCCCGAGCGCATCCACCAGGTGGTGGCGAATCTCATCGACAACGCGGTCAAGCACAGCCCCGCGCACGGGCGCGTGACGGTGAAGGCCCGGCGCGGCCACTGGCCCGAGTCGCTGGAGCTGGAGGTGCTGGACGAGGGCCCCGGCATCCCGAAGTCGGAGTGGCACCGGGTGTTCGAGCGGTTCAACCGCGGCGCGGTCTCCGCGCCGCACGGTCCGGGCAGCGACGGCGGTACGGGTCTGGGCCTGGCCATCGCCCGCTGGGCGGTGGATCTGCACGGCGGCCGGATCGGAGTGGCCGAATCCGAGCGCGGTTGCCGGATTCTTGTCACTCTTCCGGGACTGCCATCCGCGTCGAGTTGACGTAGGGTTCGAACCGTAGCCACAAGATCCACGGGCGTTCGGGCAGCCGGACACGTGTGATCAGGCAGAGGCCCGCGCCGTCGGCGCGTCAGGCCGGTATCGACGCATCCCCGAGCAAGCGGAACCACGCTTGTTTCCCGCCATTTCCACGCGCGAAACACGCTCTCCGATGTGACTTACGCGACGATGAACGGGCCCGGACTGACCTTCCCCGTCAGGGAGGCGTAGCCTTTATTCCCGCTGTCCATCACCTTGTGAAGCGGAAGAGGGCGGTTGCCGCCGTGTCGCCACAGTCCCCCAGTAACTCGAGCATCTCGACCGACACCGACCAAGCGGGCAAGAACCCCGCTGCCGCGTTCGGTCCCAATGAGTGGCTCGTCGACGAGATCTATCAGCAGTACCTCCAGGACCCGAATTCGGTAGACCGCGCCTGGTGGGACTTCTTCGCCGACTACAAGCCGGGGTCGCCTGCCGCCCCGGCTCCGGCGGGCAACGCGGCGGCGGAGACCGCCGCGCCCGCCGCATCCGCTCCAGCCGCCCCCGCGGCCCCGGCTCCGGCCGCTCCCGCGGCTCCGGCTCCAGCGGCCCCGCAGCCGGCCGCCGCCGCGCCGGCGCCCGCCGCGCCCGCCCAGGCTCCGGCTCAGGCCCAAGCTCCGGCTCCGGCTCCGGCCAAGCCCGCCGCCGCCAAGCCGGCAGCCGCGAAGGCCGCTCCGGCCGCCGCGGCCCCGGAGGGCCCCGAGCTGGTGCCGCTGCGCGGCCCGGCCGCCGCGGTCGCGAAGAACATGAACGCCTCGCTGGAGCTGCCCACGGCCACGTCCGTGCGCGCGGTCCCGGTGAAGCTGCTCTTCGACAACCGCATCGTCATCAACAACCACCTCAAGCGCGCCCGGGGCGGGAAGATCTCCTTCACGCACCTGATCGGCTACGCGATGGTGCAGGCCATCAAGGCCATGCCGGCGATGAACTACGCGTTCGGCGAGAAGGACGGCAAGCCGACGCTGATCAAGCCGGCGCACGTCAACCTCGGCCTCGCCATCGACCTGGTCAAGCCCAACGGCGACCGCCAGCTGGTCGTCGCGGCGATCAAGAAGGCCGAGACGCTGAACTTCTTCGAGTTCTGGCAGGCCTACGAGGACATCGTCCGCCGCGCCCGCGACGGCAAGCTGACGATGGACGACTTCTCCGGCGTCACGGTCTCCCTGACCAACCCCGGCGGCCTCGGCACCGTCCACTCGGTCCCGCGTCTGATGCCCGGCCAGTCGGTCATCATGGGCGTCGGCTCCATGGACTACCCGGCGGAGTTCCAGGGCACCTCCCAGGACACCCTGAACAAGCTCGGCATCTCGAAGGTCATGACGCTCACGTCGACCTACGACCACCGGGTCATCCAGGGCGCCGCCTCCGGCGAGTTCCTGCGCCAGGTCGCGAACCTCCTCCTCGGCGAGAACGGCTTCTACGACGACATCTTCGAGGCGCTGCGGATCCCGTACGAGCCGGTCCGCTGGCTCAAGGACATCGACGCCAGCCACGACGACGACGTCACCAAGGCCGCCCGGGTGTTCGAGCTGATCCACTCCTACCGGGTCCGCGGCCACGTCATGGCCGACACCGACCCGCTGGAGTACCGCCAGCGCAAGCACCCCGACCTGGACATCACCGAGCACGGCCTGACCCTGTGGGACCTGGAGCGTGAGTTCGCGGTCGGCGGGTTCGCGGGCAAGTCCCTGATGAAGCTGCGTGACATCCTCGGCGTGCTGCGCGACTCGTACTGCCGCACCACCGGCGTCGAGTTCATGCACATCCAGGACCCCAAGCAGCGCAAGTGGATCCAGGACCGCATCGAGCGGGCGCACACCAAGCCGGAGCGCGAGGAGCAGCTGCGCATCCTGCGCCGGCTGAACGCCGCGGAGGCCTTCGAGACCTTCCTGCAGACGAAGTACGTCGGCCAGAAGCGCTTCTCCCTGGAGGGCGGCGAGTCGGTCATCCCGCTGCTGGACGCGGTCATCGACAGCGCGGCCGAATCGCGGCTGGACGAGGTCGTCATCGGCATGGCCCACCGCGGCCGGCTGAACGTCCTGGCGAACATCGTCGGCAAGTCGTACGCCCAGATCTTCCGCGAGTTCGAGGGCAACCTCGACCCGAAGTCGATGCACGGCTCCGGCGACGTGAAGTACCACCTGGGTGCCGAGGGCACCTTCACGGGCCTGGACGGCGAGCAGATCAAGGTGTCGCTGGTCGCGAACCCCTCGCACCTCGAAGCCGTCGACCCGGTCCTGGAGGGCGTCGCCCGCGCCAAGCAGGACATCATCAACAAGGGCGGCACGGACTTCACCGTCCTGCCGGTGGCGCTGCACGGCGACGCGGCCTTCGCGGGCCAGGGCGTGGTGGCCGAGACCCTGAACATGTCGCAGCTGCGCGGCTACCGCACCGGCGGCACGGTCCACATCGTCATCAACAACCAGGTCGGCTTCACCGCGGCTCCCGAGTCGTCGCGCTCCTCGATGTACGCCACCGACGTGGCCCGCATGATCGAGGCGCCGATCTTCCACGTGAACGGCGACGACCCCGAGGCGGTCGTCCGCGTTGCCCGGCTGGCCTTCGAGTTCCGCCAGGCGTTCAACAAGGACGTGGTGATCGACCTCATCTGCTACCGCCGCCGCGGTCACAACGAGTCGGACAACCCGGCCTTCACCCAGCCGCTGATGTACGACCTGATCGACAAGAAGCGCTCGGTGCGCAAGCTGTACACCGAGTCCCTGATCGGTCGCGGCGACATCACCCTGGAAGAGGCCGAGCAGGCGCTCCAGGACTACCAGGGCCAGCTGGAGAAGGTCTTCACGGAGGTCCGTGAGGCCACCTCGCAGCCGTCCGCGGCCGAGCCGTCGGACCCGCAGGCCGAGTTCCCGGTCGCGGTGAACACCGCGGTCACCGCCGAGGTCGTCAAGCGGATCGCCGAGTCCCAGGTCAACATCCCCGACAACATCACCGTCCACCCGCGGCTGCTGCCGCAGCTGCAGCGCCGGGCGTCGATGGTCGAGGACGGCACGATCGACTGGGGCATGGGCGAGACGCTCGCGATCGGCTCGCTGCTCCTGGAGGGTGTCCCGGTCCGCCTCGCCGGCCAGGACTCCCAGCGCGGCACCTTCGGCCAGCGGCACGCGGTGATCATCGACCGTGAGACGGGCGACGAGTTCACGCCGCTGATGTACCTCTCCGAGGACCAGGCGCGCCTGAACGTCTACAACTCCCTGCTCTCCGAGTACGCGGCGATGGGCTTCGAGTACGGCTACTCGCTGGCCCGCCCCGAGTCGCTGGTGATGTGGGAGGCGCAGTTCGGCGACTTCGTCAACGGCGCGCAGACGGTCGTGGACGAGTTCATCTCGTCGGCCGAGCAGAAGTGGGGCCAGACCTCCGGCGTCACCCTGCTGCTGCCGCACGGCTACGAGGGCCAGGGCCCGGACCACTCCTCGGCCCGCCCCGAGCGCTTCCTCCAGATGTGCGCCCAGGACAACATGACGGTCGCGATGCCGACGTCCCCGTCGAACTACTTCCACCTCCTGCGCTGGCAGGTGCACAACCCGCACCACAAGCCGCTGATCGTCTTCACCCCGAAGTCGATGCTGCGTCTGAAGGCCGCGGCGTCGAAGGCGGAGGAGTTCACCACGGGCCAGTTCCGCCCGGTGATCGGGGACGCCTCGGTCGACCCGGCCGCGGTGAAGAAGGTCGTCTTCTGCGCCGGCAAGGTCTACTACGACCTGGAGGCCGAGCGGCAGAAGCGCGGCGTCACGGACACGGCGATCATCCGCATCGAGCGCCTGTACCCGCTGCCGGGCACCGAGCTCCAGGCCGAGATCGCCAAGTACCCGAACGCCGAGAAGTACCTGTGGGCCCAGGAGGAGCCGGCGAACCAGGGCGCGTGGCCGTTCATCGCCCTGAACCTCATCGACCACCTGGACCTGGCGGTCGGCGCGGAGGTCCCGCACGGCGAGCGGCTGCGCCGCATCTCCCGCCCGCACGGCTCGTCGCCGGCGGTGGGTTCGGCCAAGCGCCACCAGGCCGAGCAGGAGCAGCTGGTGCGCGAGGTGTTCGAGGCGTAAGCCCGCTGCGTACCCGGCAGGGCCGCACCCCGTTGGGGGTGCGGCCCTGCCGTTTATCCTGGTGGGCATGTACTTCACCGACCGAGGCATCGAAGAACTGGAGAAGCGGCGGGGCCAGGAGGAGGTCTCCTTCGAGTGGCTCGCCGAGCAGCTGCGCACGTTCGTCGATCTGAACCCGGACTTCGAGGTACCGGTGGAGCGGCTCGCCACCTGGCTTGCCCGGCTGGACGACGAGGACGACGAGTAGCCGTCCGCGCCACGGCGGTGAGAAGCGGGGTGCCCCGAGGACACCCCGTTGTCAGTAACGCGGGCCGCCCCGTCGCCGGTCGCGCGCCAGGGTCACACCGTCAATCGCGCGGCCAGGGCACGCCGTCAGTCGCGCGCCGGATCACGCCGTCAGTCGCGCGGTCGGGTCACGTCGTACGCCAGTCCCAGCGCGCCGTGCGCCAGCAGCAGCGCCCCCGCCACGGTCCAGCCGCCGTCCGCGCTACGGCGGTGAGAAGCGGGATGCCCCGAGGGCACCCCGTTGTCAGTAGCGCGGGCCGCCCCGTCGCCGATCGCGCGGCCGGGTCACGTCGTCAGTCGCGCGGCCGGGTCACGCCGTCAGTCGCGCGCCGGATCACGCCGTCAGTCGCGCGGCCGGGTCACGTCGTACGCCAGTCCCAGCGCGCCGTGCGCCAGCAGCAGCGCCCCCGCCATGGTCCAGCCGCCGCTGCGCCGCCGCAGTCCGAGGACGGTGAGCGGGAGGCCGGCGGCGAGCTGGGCGGCGGCGAGTGCGCGGGCCTTGGGGGTGCCCGACCAGGGGAGCCAGGGGGCCAGGCGGCCGACGTCGATCGCGTCGAGTTCCGCGCGGAGGGTGCGGTGCGGGCCGGGCCGCCGGCCGGGGCGGGCGGGCGGCTGGGCGCAGGCCGTCGCGTGCAGGCGGTCGGCCGGTTCGCCGGGGGTGAGACCGGCGGGGAGGGAGACGCCCGCCCGGGTGAGGACCGCGAGCAGGCCGAGCAGCCGGGCTCGGGCGTCGGCGTCGGGGTCCGGCCGGGTGAGCCGGTCCAGGGACTCCATGTCGAGGACGGGGTCGAGGCCGAGGCGGGCGGCGAAGGTGCGCATGGCCTCGTCCTCGCCGACCGGGGTGCCGTTGGTGAGCCAGACGTATCCGACGGGGCGGCGGAAGCCGGACGCGAGGGTGTACCCGGCGCGGTCCTCGTCCCACCACAGCGCGAGCACGGGCCAGGGGGCGGCGACGGCGAGGGCGGTGGCCCAGCCGGTCAGCACGCGGTCGACGGGCTCGTCGCCGTCCGCCCAGGGCCTGCCCTCGGGCACCAGCACGCTCCACTCCCCGCCCGCCGGGCGGACCAGCATGCGGGTGCCCAGCAGCTGGGCGGGGAGGGCCACGGCGTCCGGGACCGCCCGGCAGAGCAGCAGGGCTCCGGGAGCGGGCGCCCCGGAAGCGGGACCGGTGCGGGGAGAATCCGGCGACATGGTCACACGCTAGGGCGATTTCTGGTGGTTGGTCATATTTCCGGGCCGCGATCGTCCCCAAAAGAGTGTCTTGACTTTCCTTGGGCGCGATATATCGTGAATGACAAGAGACGCGATATGGCGCGTCGCCGTCGGGGAGGTCGTCACCATGTCCGAGTGGTCCGTCGCGGAGCCGAGCAAGCTCACCTTCGACGAGCCCGTGCGGGATCTTCACGTACGGATCGTCAACGGCACGGTGAACGTGGTGGGCACGGACGAAGGTGCCGCCCGCCTGGAGATCTCCGAGATCGAGGGCCCTCCCCTGCTGGTCACCCAGGAGGACGGCACCCTCACCGTCGCCTACGAAGACCTGCCCTGGAAGGGCTTCCTGAAGTGGCTCGACCGCAAGGGCTGGCGGCGCAGCGCCGTGGTCTCGCTGGCGGTGCCCGCCGACACCCGGATCGAGGTGGGCGTGGTCGGCGCGGGCGCGGTGATCTCCGGGGTGCGCGGCCCCGCGGTGGTGAAGGGCGTCACCGGCGACACGACCCTGGTCGGGCTCTCCGGCCCGGTGCGCGCCGACACGGTCTCCGGGAATCTGGAGGCCCAGGCCGTCACTGGGGATCTGCGCTTCAACTCCGTCTCGGGGGATCTGACGGTCGTGGAGGCCTCGGGATCCTCCGTGCGGGCGGACTCGGTCAGCGGCTCGATGATCGTCGACCTCGACCCGGAGGGCCCCACGGACGTACGGCTGACCAGCGTCTCCGGCGAGATCGCCATCCGGCTTCCGCAGCCGGCCGATGCCGACGTCGAGGCCAACACCGCGAGCGGCACCATCTCCAACGCCTTCGAGGGGCTCCGGGTACACGGCCAGTGGGGCGCCCACAAGATCACCGGTCGGCTGGGCGCGGGCACCGGCAAGCTGCGGGCGACCACGGTCTCCGGTTCCATCGCCCTGCTGCGCAGGCCACCCCGCGAGGAGGAGCCCTGGGAGGCGGAGGCATGGGAGGAGGAGGCCCAGGCGGACAGCGCCCCGGCCGCCTCGGGGGAGAATTCCGGTTCCGGCCGGGAGACCACCGCCCCCACCGACGCCGAACCGGGCGACCCGGCCGACGGCACGACCGACAAGAAGGTGCTCTGACATGCCTCCCGTCTTCGCCCACGGCCGTCTGCGCCTGTATCTGCTGAAGCTGCTGGACGAGGCCCCGCGCCACGGCTACGAGGTGATCCGCCTCCTGGAGGAGCGCTTCCAGGGCCTGTACGCCCCCTCGGCGGGCACCGTTTACCCCCGGCTGGCGAAGCTGGAGAGCGAGGGCCTGGTCACCCACACCACCGAGGGCGGCCGCAAGGTGTACGCCATCACGGACGCGGGGCGGGCCGAGCTGGCCGACCGCAGTGGTGAACTGGCCGATCTGGAGCTGGAGATCCGGGAGTCGGTCGCGGAGCTCGCCGCCGAGATCCGGGCCGATGTGCGCGGCGCCGCCGGTGATCTGCGGCGCGAGATGCGGGCGGCGGCGTCCGAGGCCCGCCAGGGCAACGGCGCCAAGACGGACGCCACCTTCGGTGACTTCGCGGATTTCACCGACAATGAGGCCTGGCGCGCCGCCAAGGAGGAGATGCGCCGCGCCAAGCAGGAGTGGAAGGAACAGGCCCGGCGCGCCAAGGACGAGAGCCGGCGCGCCCGCGACGAGGCCCAGCGCGCCCGGCGCCAGGCCAAGGAGGCCCAGGACCGGGCCCGGGTCCAGGCCCAGGAGGAGGTGCAGCGCATCGCCAAGCGTGTCCAGGACCATGTGCAGGACCACTTCGCGCGGGGCGACTGGCCGGCCGGGGTGCGCGAGGGCCTGACCGAACTGGCCAAGGAGTTCGGCGAGTTCGGGAAGGACTACGGCAAGGAGTTCGGCCGGGGCTTCGGCTTCGGCCGCGGCGGTACGGAGTCCGGGCCCGCCCCCGAGTACACCGACACCCCCGAGGACTTCCCCGCCGCCTACGAACCGGCCTGGGCCCATGAGGCCCCGACCGGCGACCCGGCCCGCGATCTGGACCGCCTCCTGGACCGCTTCCGCGACGACATCCGGGACGCCGCCCGGGACCATGGCGTCACCCCGGACCAGCTCCGCGACGCCCGTCGCCATCTGTCGACGGCGGCGGCGCACATAGGGGTGGTCCTGCGGACGCCGCAGAGCTGAGGCGGCACGGCGCCTCTTGAGGCGGGCGAGCGAGCGCCGAGGTCACCCGGCCTGGGCCTCGCCCGCCCCGTAGAGGACCCGGGTCAGGGACGCGTTGGTCACGCCGTGGTCGGCCAGGACCTCGGCGGAGACACCGGGGCGGGCCGTCAGAGCGAGGAGGATGTGCTCGTCGCCGATGTGCCGGTCGCGGTGGGCCATCGCGATGCGCAGGGAGCACACCAGCCTGTCCTTGGCCTCCCTGCCGAAGGGAATGCGTCCGGACCACCAGCCCTTGCCCTTGCGGTTGCCGGACATCGCGCCGACGCCGTGCACCTCCTCGACCCGGGCGACGATCTCCGCGACGTCGATGCCGAGTCCCGCGAGGGCGTCGGTCTCCGCCTGGGACAGCCCGGCCCGCCGTCGGGCCTCGCCCAGCGCCTCCCGTACCGACTCTCTGCGCTCCGCGAGCCCCAGCGCGGCCAGCGCGAAGGAGGCGCGGGTGCCCTGCCGGTCCAGCAGGGCGAGCAGCAGATGCCCGGCATCCACCGTCCCGGCCCCCGCCCCTTCCGCGTGCTCGACCGCCCCCGTCACGACCGCCCGGGCGTCCTTGGTGAACCGCTCGAACATCAATGCCTCCCGTACTTCTTGTGCACGGCCTGCCTGCTGACACCGAGCTGCGCGGCGATCTCCTGCCATGACCACCCCTGATTGCGCGCATTGCGCACCTGCACCGCCTCCAGCTGCTCCAGCAGCCGGCGCAGCGCGGCGACGGCACGCAGACCGACCCTCGGGTCGCGGTCGCCCGCGCGCTCGGCGAGATCCGTTGCCTCACTCATGCCGTCAATCTAGGTTGACACTCCCCGCATTGTCAACCTCGGTTGACATCTCGCGCACGGGAAAGGCGGGCCCGGCAACCGCCCGGACCCGCCTGACCGAAATGCCGGTGGACGCTCAGGAGTTGGTGAGCACGATCTTGCCGAACTGCTCCCCCGACGCCAGCCGTTCGAAGCCCTCCCGGGCCCGGTCCATCGGCAGCACCTCGTCGATGACGGGCCGCACACCGGTGGCGGCGCAGAAGGAGAGGAGGTCCTCCAGCTCGTCCTTGGTGCCCATCGTGGAGCCGACGACCTTCAGCTCCAGGAAGAAGATCCGGGTCAGCTCGGCGTGCGAGGGCCGGTCACCGCTGGTGGCACCGGAGATGACCAGCGTGCCACCGGGCTTCAGCGACTTGACCGAGTGCGACCAGGTCGCGGCGCCCACGGTCTCGATGACGGCGTCGACCCGCTCCGGCAGCCGCGCCCCCGACTCCACGGCCTCCACCGCGCCGAGCTCCAGCGCCCGCTTGCGCTTGGCCTCGTCCCGGCTGGTCGCGAAGACCCGCAGCCCCGCGGCTTTGCCGAGGACGATCGCCGCCGTGGCGACACCGCCGCCCGCGCCCTGGACGAGGACGGAGTCGCCGGGGCGTACGCCCGCGTTGGTGAAGAGCATCCGGTACGCCGTCAGCCAGGCCGTGGGCAGACAGGCGGCCTCCGCGAAGGAGAGCTCCTTCGGCTTGGGGAGGATGTTCCAGGTCGGCACGGCGACCTGGTCGGCGAAGGTGCCCTGGTAGCGCTCGGTGAGGATGGAGCGCGGCTCCTTGGGGCCCACGCCATGGCCGCTCTGGCCGATGACGGAGTGCAGGACGACCTCGTTGCCGTCCTCGTCGACGCCGGCGGCGTCGCAGCCGAGGATCATCGGCAGCTTGTCCTCTGCGAGGCCCACGCCGCGCAGGGACCAGAGGTCGTGGTGGTTGAGGGAGGCGGCCTTGACATGGACGACGCTCCAGCCGGGACGGGCCTCGGGGGCGGGACGCTCCCCCAACTCAAGGCCGGTGAGCGGCTGGTCGCGGTCGATTCGGGCGGCATAGACGGCGAACATGACCTTGACGATAGGCCCGCAGGTCCGGCTCGGGAACCGGGGGCGGCTGTGACACATGCCCTCTTGCCAGCAGTGGCCACCGCTAATCCGGGTGCGCGGGCCGGAACCACCCGCCCGGCCCACCGCCAAGGTAAAAAATGACCCCGGCCGGACAACAGCCCGGCCAGGGTCATCTCACCTACGACTCAGCTCACCCACGACTCAGCTCACCGCCGAGCCACGCCCTCCGCACGGGCCGCGGCAGCAACCGCCGCCGTGACCGCCGGGGCGACCCGCTCGTCGAACGGCGACGGGATCACGTAGTCCGCGGCCAGGTCGTCCCCGACCACCGAGGCCAGCGCCTCCGCCGCAGCGATCTTCATGCCCTCGGTGATCCGGGAGGCCCGGACCTGAAGGGCGCCCGCGAAGATGCCGGGGAACGCCAGGACGTTGTTGATCTGGTTCGGGAAGTCCGAACGGCCCGTCGCCACGACCGCCGCGTACTTGTGCGCGACGTCGGGGTGCACCTCGGGGTTCGGGTTGGCCATCGCGAACACGAAGGCACCCGGCGCCATGGAGGCGACCGCGGCCTCCGCGACCGTACCGCCGGAGACGCCGATGAAGACGTCGGCACCGGCGAGGGCGTCCTCCAGGGAACCGGTCAGCCCCGCCTTGTTCGTGAAGGTGGCGACCTCGCGCTTCACGTCGGTCAGATCCGCACGATCCGCCGAGATGATGCCCTTGCGGTCGGCGAGCGCGACATCACCGATGCCGGCCTCGACCAGCATCTTGGCGATGGCGACCCCGGCCGCGCCGGCGCCCGAGATGACCGCCCGCAGCTGCCCGATCTCCCGCCGGCTCAGCCGCGCCGCGTTCCGCAGCGCCGCCAGCGTCACGACCGCCGTACCGTGCTGGTCGTCGTGGAAGATCGGGATGTCGAGGCGCTCCTGGAGCTTGCGCTCGATCTCGAAGCACCGCGGCGCCGAGATGTCCTCGAGGTTGACGCCCCCGAAGGAGGGCGCGAGGCGCACCACGGTCTCGACGATCTCGTCGACGCCGGTGCAGTCCAGCGCGATCGGCACCGCGTCCACGCCGCCGAACTGCTTGAACAGGATCGCCTTGCCCTCCATCACCGGAAGGGAGGCCTCAGGACCGATGTCGCCGAGCCCGAGCACGGCCGTACCGTCCGTCACGACGGCGACGACCGACGACTTCCACGTGTAGTCGTGGACGAGATCCGGCTGCTCGGCGATGGCGCTGCACACTTTCGCCACGCCGGGTGTGTACGCGAGGGACAGGTCGTCCTTGTCGCGGACCGGCACGGTGGCTTGCACAGCCATCTTGCCGCCGCGGTGCAGCGCGAACGCGGGGTCGAAGGAATCGAGGGGCTCCGCCCCTCCGTCCTGACCCGTATCGCTGTCGCTGCGAGGATTGACGATCTCCGCTGCCACTTTGTCTGACCCCTTAAGTATTCATGGTTTGAGGGTGGCCACTCCCAGGTGAGGGGTGGGCGGGCACCGCGCACAGCCCAGTTACCGATACGTACGGTCACTTGAGGGCACATACGCGACGGGCGCGCCGCACACGCGCCCTGGAGCCCCGGATGAGGGGTGTAAAGCACCTTCTTACCGGACGGACGGCGTCGAGGACGAGTCCCATACGTGCAAGCTCACATGGCGGAACGAAGAACGATCATCGATCACCGCATTCCGGTGACATGAATCATGCGGCGGCGTACCGACAAGTAGCCCAAGGCCCTTGACGAGGGCCCGACTGGCGCTCAAGCGCAACGGTGGCGAGGCCGCCCGGCCATCCGCATCATGAGATGCACCGAAGATCTTCCGGCCGGAAGGAGGGATTCCCGCAGAAGATGCGGTCGGGATGTACCGACCTGGTGCGGTTCGGGGGTAACCCGTTATCCGATTTTGACATAGCTGGCCCCCTGAATGGCTCAGTCCGAATGGCAAGATGCCGTAATCACACGAGGTCGCGACACTCGAAGACGTGTGCTCTCGTCGACCCATCGGCAACTCCACCCATCCGCCGGAGGAACCCACCATGACCGCACGCACCACCCGTCGTACGACCGCCACGCGCTCCCGGCTGGCAGCGGTCGGCTCGATCGCGGTCGCAGGCGCCCTGATGCTCACCGGCTGCGGTGACCAGACGAAGGACGACAGCAGCGAGACCGAGACGAAGACCTCGGCGCCCCTGGCCGACAAGCTTCCGGCATCCATCGCCGGCAAGGGTGTCATCAAGGTCGGCTCCGACATCGCGTATGCGCCGGTGGAGTTCAAGGACGATTCCGGCAAGACGGTCGGGATCGACCCCGACATCGCCGCGGCGATGGGCAAGCAGCTCGGTGTGAAGTTCGAGTTCCAGAACGCCACGTTCGACACCCTCATCGGTGGTCTCGCCTCCAACCGGTACGACATCGCCATGTCGGCCATGACCGACACGAAGGACCGCCAGGAGGGCGTCGACTCGGACACGGGCAAGAAGGTCGGCGAGGGCGTCGACTTCGTCGACTACTTCACCGCCGGTGTCTCCCTCTACACCAACAAGGGCGACACCCAGGGCATCAAGACCTGGGACGACCTGTGCGGCAAGACCATGGCCGTGCAGCGCAACACCTTCTCGCACGACCTCGCCAAGGAGCAGGCGAAGAAGTGCAAGGACGACGGCAAGAAGGCACTCAAGGTCGAGGACTTCGCCACCAACCCGGAGGCCGAGACCCGGATGCGGTCCAAGGGCGCCGACGTCGTCTCCGCCGACTTCCCGATCGCCGCCTACTCGGTGAAGAACGCGGGCGGGGGCAAGTACTTCGAGATCGTCGGCGACCAGGTCGAGGCGGGTCCGTACGGCATCGCCGTGTCCAAGGAGGACACCGAGCTGCGTGACGCGCTCCAGGCCGCCGTGCAGGCGATCATCGACAACGGCGAGTACGAGAAGATCATCAAGAAGTGGGGCGTCGAGGACGGCGCGATCACCGAGGCCAAGATCAATGGCGGTTCCTGATCCCGTCTCGGCACCGCTCGTTCTGAAAGGCTCCACCCGTGACTGTTGACGTCAACAAGACGGACGGTCCCGCCGACCCGACGCCCGCAGCCGGGCCGGAGGCCATCAAGGCCATCCCGGTCCGGCACCCGGGGCGCTACGTGTCCGCGGCCCTCGCTCTCGCCATCTTCGGCGTGATCGTCTACGCCTTCGCGCAAGGCAACATCAACTGGGACGCGATCCCCGAGTACTTCTTCGACGACCGCATCATGGACGGCGTCTGGAAGACCCTCCTGCTCACCGTGCTCTCCATGGTGATCGGCATCGCCGGCGGCATCCTGCTCGCCGTCATGCGCCTGTCGAAGAACCCGGTGACCTCGTCGATCGCCTGGCTCTACATCTGGTTCTTCCGGGGTACCCCGGTCCTGGTCCAGCTGTTCGTCTGGTTCAACCTCGGCCTGGTCTTCGAGTACATCAACCTCGGCCCGATCTACAAGGACTACTGGTCGTCCTTCATGACGCCGCTGCTGACGGCGCTGCTCGGGCTCGGCCTCAACGAGGCCGCGTACATGGCGGAGATCTGCCGCGCCGGCCTGCTCTCGGTCGACGAGGGCCAGAGCGAGGCGTCGCAGGCGCTCGGCATGAGCCACACCAAGACGCTGCGCCGGATCGTCATCCCGCAGGCGATGCGCGTCATCGTGCCGCCCACGGGCAACGAAGTCATCAACATGCTGAAGACCACGTCGCTGGTGGCGGCGGTGCAGTATGCGGACCTGTTCAAGCAGGCCCAGGACATCGGCCAGAACGCGGGCTCCACCGTGGAGATGTACTTCCTCGCCGCCGCCTGGTACCTGATCATGACCTCGATCCTGAGCGTCGGCCAGTACTACATCGAGCGGCACTACGCACGCGGCTCGTCCCGCACCCTGCCGCCGACGCCCATGCAGCGCTTCAAGGCGGCCGTCCTGCCCGCTCGCCGCCCGAAGGGAGTCACGGTATGACGGACGTGACGAAGCAGCCCTCCCAGGACTCGGAGGCCGGCCAGGCGATGGTCAGGGCCGAGGGCGTCCACAAGTCCTTCGGCCACATCGAGGTCCTCAAGGGCATCGACCTGGAGGTGCGGACCGGCGAGGTGTTCTGCCTCATCGGCCCCTCCGGCTCCGGCAAGTCGACATTCCTGCGGTGCATCAACCACCTGGAGAAGATCAACGCCGGCCGGCTGTACGTCGACGGCCAGCTGGTCGGCTACCACCAGAAGGGCGACAAGCTGTACGAGCTCAAGGACAGCGAGGTCGCGCAGCAGCGGCGGGACATCGGCATGGTGTTCCAGCGCTTCAACCTGTTCCCGCACATGACGGCCGCGGAGAACATCATGGAGGCGCCCATCCAGGTCAAGGGCGTCAGCAAGAGCCAGGCCCGGGAGCGGGCGCGGGAGCTGCTGGAGAAGGTCGGCCTCGGCGACAAGGCCGGCAACTACCCCTCGCAGCTCTCCGGCGGCCAGCAGCAGCGGGTGGCGATCGCCCGGGCGCTGGCGATGGACCCGAAGCTGATGCTGTTCGACGAGCCGACCTCGGCCCTCGACCCGGAGCTGGTCGGTGACGTCCTCGACGTCATGCGCGACCTCGCCGAGTCCGGCATGACGATGGTCGTCGTCACCCACGAGATGGGCTTCGCCCGCGAGGTGGGCGACAACCTCGTCTTCATGGACGACGGCGTGGTCGTCGAGTCCGGCGACCCGCGCGAGGTCCTGACGGACCCGCAGCACGAGCGGACGAAGGCGTTCCTGTCCAAGGTCCTCTGACCCTGGCAGAACCCCGGCAGAACGAAGGGGCGGTACGGGACTCCCGTACCGCCCCTTCGCGCGGAGACCGCTACGGGCGCAGCTCCGGCTTTCGGCACCAGCTCGCGCAGCCGCTCGCGGCTCAGCGGATACGACTCCGGCAGCGCGGCCCGGGCGAGCCCTCGCCGAGGCAACCGGCGAAGTCCCGCAGGCGCAGCAGACTCCCGTCGGTCAGCCGCGAGCCGTCGGGTGCGGACCGCCGCACCCTTTCCAGTGCGGTGGGGGACCGCCGGGAACGCGGAAGGGGCGGCACGAATTTCTCGTACCGCCCCGTCATCCGAAAACCGCTACTTCAGCGCCAGTACCAGGGCGTCCGACGGTGAGCACCACACCGGCCGGGCCTCGGCGAAGCCCTGCTCGCGCAGTACGCGCGCGTGCCACTGCGCGGACGGGGTGTCGCCGTCGGCGTGCTCGCCGTAGATCTCGAAGCGGCGGGCCGTGGGCTCGGCGAGGACGGGGTCCTTGGCCGCGACCTGCCACCACTCGGCCCAGTCCAGGGCGCCGTCGGCCTTGGCCCGTTCCATGCGCGCGTGCCGCTGCGCCCGCTCGGCGGCGTTGATCCGGGGCGTGGTGTCGTCGATCATGTGGTCCGCGTTCATGAAGACACCGCCGTCGCGGACCAGGCCCGCGACCTGGCCGTAGAGGGCCGCGAGGGGTTCGCTGTGCAGCCAGTGCAGGGCCGTGGCGGTCAGCACGGCGTCGTAGGAGTCGTACGGCAGCTTCGCCGGCCAGTCGGGGTCCTTGAGGTCGGCGGTGACGAAGGCGACCCGCTCGTCGCCCGCGAAGGTGCCCTCCGCGATGGCGAGCAGCGCCGGGTCCAGGTCGACGCCGGTGCTGGTGGCGCCGGGGAGCCGGGCGAGCAGCCGGGCCGTGATGGAGCCGGTGCCGCAGGCCAGGTCGAGCACCCGGGGTTCGGGCCCGACGAGCGCCTCCACCATGTCGAGCATGATCCGGAAGCGCTCCTCCCGGTCGGGCATGTACCACTCCTGCTGCCGGTCCCAGCTCTCCTGCCAGGCGTGCCAGTCGGTTCCGGTACCGGTCGTCATGGGAGCCCCCTCCTCGGACGTATGCGTAATACCCTGGAAGCACGATCGTCTGTTACCCCGACCGCACCCCGACCATAGAACGCCTCCGTAAGGACTACAAGTGGAACTGGCCTATTACTCGGACTACGCCGTGCGCCTCGTCAACAGCGAGGACCCGGCCCGGGGCAAGGACTCGCTGACGTCCGTCGAGGCCGTCCGCGATCTGTTCGGCGGGAACCAGTCGGCGGCCCGCCGCGCCACGGACGCCGACGTCACCCGGTTCCGCTCGGTCCGGGGCCGGCTGCGTTCGGTGTTCGAGGCGGCCGACGGCGGCGACGAGACGCTCGCCGTGGACCTGCTGAACTCACTGCTGCTGGAGTTCCCGGTCAGCCCGCAGATCTCCGGACACGACTTCCGGGACGACGACGGCCGCCCGCTGTGGCACATGCACCTCGCCGACCACCCGTCGAACGCCACCGCGGGCTACGCGGCCATCGCGGCGATGGGCCTGGCCTTCCATCTGACGGAGTACGGCGTGGACCGGCTCGGCCTGTGCGAGGCGGCGCCGTGCCGCAACGCCTACCTCGACACCTCGACCAACCGCTCCCGGCGCTACTGCTCCGACCGCTGCGCCACCCGCGCGAACGTGGCCGCCTACCGGGCCCGCAAGCGCCTGGAGGCCGACCGGTCGGACAGCACGGGCCGCACCGCGGACAGCGCCCACCGCACCAGCGCGAACGGCGAGCGCTGACCGGTCCCGCGCGGCCGGAACCGGGCCCGCACCTTGCCCAGCACCAGCTCCGCCGGGACCGTGCCGTAGTCGGTGCTGTCCCCGCCCGCGTAGGCGTTGTCCCCGAGCACCCACCAGCCGCCCTCGCGGCGCTCCGCGGCCCGCTTGACGACCAGCAGGTCCTGCTGGAAGGGATGACGGAGCACGACCACGTCACCGGGCCGGATCCGGGCCCCGTACTGCACCAGCAGCCGGTCCCCGTGGTGCAGCGTGGGCACCATCGACGGCCCGGTCACCTCGGCCGGCCCGAAGGGCAGCAACGACCGCCCGCGCTCGGTCTCCTGCGACAGTTCCGGCATCACCGGCACCTCCCCGGTCCTATCCTCCACCAGTCTCAGTCTGACCCTGGACTTTTGTCCTAAGCCCATGGGGGCACTCGCGAAAACCCGTCCCGCAGGGAGTAATGTCCCACCTGAGAAGACGATCACGAGGAAGGAACGCTCCATGCTTTCCCGCCTGTTTGCCCCCAAGGTGAAGGTCAGCGCGCACTGCGACCTGCCCTGCGGTGTGTACGACCCGGCCCAGGCCCGCATCGAGGCGGAGTCGGTCAAGGCCGTGCAGGAGAAGATGGCCGCCAACGACGACCCGCACTTCCAGGCCCGTGCGACCGTCATCAAGGAGCAGCGCGCCGAGCTCGCCAAGCACCACGTGTCGGTCCTGTGGAGCGACTACTTCAAGCCCCCGCACTTCGAGAAGTACCCGGAGCTGCACCAGCTGGTCAACGACGCGCTCAAGGCCCTGTCGGCCGCGAAGGCGTCCACCGACCCGGCCACCGGCCAGAAGGCGCTGGACTACATCGCCCAGATCGACAAGATCTTCTGGGAGACCAAGAAGGCCTGATCCAGGACCTTTTCGGATCGCCCGGACCGGCGGTCGGTGCACCATCGCAGGTCGACGGGCATCCCCGGAGGGGCCCGGCCGCAGCACGCGGCCGGGCCCCTCCGGCCGTCCGTGCCATGCTGGCGGGGTGCACACCGAGGATCTGGTCCGGCTGCGGCGGGCCCGCGACCGCATGGACCGCGAGTACACCGAGCCCCTCGACATCACCGAGCTGGCCCGGACCGCGCTGATGTCCCCGGGCCACTTCCAGCGCAGCTTCCGCGCCGCCTACGGCGAGACGCCGTACGGCTATCTCATGACCCGCCGGATCGAGCGTGCCAAGGCGCTGCTGCGCCGCGGGGACCTGAGCGTCACGGAGGTCTGCATGGCGGTCGGCTGCACCTCCCTCGGCTCCTTCAGCGCGCGCTTCACCGAGCTGGTCGGCGAGACCCCGAGCGCCTACCGGGCCCGCTCGCACGAGGACGGCGCCGTGATCCCGGCCTGCGTGGCCCGCCGCTTCACCCGGCCGAAACGCTCGTAGCGGCCTAGCCTGCTGTCATGGAGATCAGACTCAAGAACTGTTTCCTGGCCGTGGACGACCATGACAAGGCGATCGCCTTCTACCGGGACGTCCTGGGCATGGAGGTCCGCAACGACGTCGGCTTCGAGGGGATGCGCTGGGTGACCGTCGGATCGCCGGCGCAGCCCGACGTGGACATCGTGCTGGAGCCGCCCGGCGCCGACCCCGACATCTCCCCCGCCGACCGGGAGGCGATGGCCAGTCTGCTCGCCAAGGGCGTGCTGCACGGGGTCAACTTCACCACCGACGACTGCGACGCCCTGTTCGCCCGGGTGCGGGAAGCCGGCGGCGATGTCATCCAGGAGCCGATGGACCAGCCGTACGGGGTGCGCGACTGCGCGTTCCGGGACCCGGCCGGGAACATGCTGCGGTTCATGCAGCCGAACGGCTGACCTACGATCGCGTCCATGACCATCCGCTGGACGTATGCCTTCGTCGACCGGCCCGCCGCCGGCTTCGGCGCCGCCTGTGACTTCTGGACCGCCGTCACCGGCACACGGCTGTCGGAACTCCGGGGCGATCAGGGCGAGTTCGTGACCCTGCTGCCCGGGTCGGGGGACGCCTGCGTCAAGGTGCAGGGGGTCGTGGACGGGCCCGGCGGCGCGCACCTGGACTTCGCCGTCGAGGAGGTGCCGGGCTTCGTGCGGACGGCGCTGCGCACCGGGGCGGAACTCGTCGCCGACCACGGCGAGTGGGCCGTACTGCGGTCCCCGGCGGGGCAGTTGTTCTGCGCGGTGCCCTGGCACGGGGAGGCGACCCGGCCGCCGGTGGTCCGGGAAACGCGCCTCGACCAGGTCTGCCTGGACACCCCGCCCTCCCTCTACGACGCCGAAGTCGCCTTCTGGAGCGCCCTGTTGCCCGAGTGGACGTCGGCGCCGGGTTCGCTTCCGGAGTTCCACGTGGTCAGGCCCCCGGCGGGTCTGCCGGTCCGCATCCTGCTGCAACGCCTCGGCGAGGAACGCCCCGCCTCGGCCCATCTCGACCTCGCCTGCGCGGACATCGAGGCGAGCCGGGCCGCCCATGAACGGCTCGGCGCACGACTCGTGCACCGCGGCACCCACTGGCGCGTCATGCGCGACCCGGCGGGCGGCACGTACTGCCTGACGGGCCGGGACCCGCACACCGGCGGCCTGCCCGCCTAACGCCGCACCCAGGGCTCCACCCCGACCACCGCGGCCACCGGCAGCGGCCCGTAGACGTGCGGGAACTCCTCGCCGCCGGGCTCGGCCGCCTCGTACCGCACGGGCGCGCCGAGGCGGTCGGGGTCCACCACCAGGACCACCAGATCGGTGAGGTCCGCGAACAGCGCCTCGGCGATGCGCGGGAGTTGGGCGCGCGTGGAGCAGTGGATGAACCCCTCGTCCTGGAGGGTCTTCCCGCGCGTCGAGATCTCGTACGTGCCCGTCGCCCGGGCCTCGTCCCACAGGGACCGCTGGGTGAGGTGCAGGATGGGTTCGCTCATGCGGTCACGTTACGGCGCCAGCCGCGCCGCCCGCCCCCGCAGACAGCGCTGCTCGGGCAGGCCCATGGCCTGCGCCGCCGCCGACTCGTAGGCGGCCCGGGCGGCGGCGTGGTCCCCGGCGCGTGGTGGCGCAGCAGGTCCTCGACGGTGTCGCTCATGCGGTTCAGACGTCTCCGGTGCCCTCGTCGATGGGCCGGATCACCACCGGGTACACCGGGGCGCCCGCCGGCTGCGGGCACTCCAGGACACGGGCGGCGATCTCGGTGACCCGCTCCAGGCTCGCGCACTCCAGGACCCAGTAGCCGGCCGGCAGTTCCTTGGTCTCGCCGTAGGGGCCGTCGGTGATGACGGGCTTGCCGTCCGCGCCGAGACCGACGTGCCGGGTGCGGGCGGGCTCGACCAGACCCTGGGCGTCGACCAGCTCGCCGGACTCGGCCAGATCGTCGTTGAGCGCGCTCATGAAGGCGTACATCGCCTGCATGTCCTGCTCGCTCCAGGCCGGCGAGGTCTCCGACGCGCCGCCCTTCATCGCCTCGTAGTCCGCCTGGCTTCCCTGCACCATGACCAGGTACTTCATGACTCGCTCCTTTGTCTCGCGCCGCCTGTCGGGGCGGCTCTCACAGGGGACGTCGGAGCCGGGGCCGGGTTCTCGACATGGTGCGGGCCGACATTCTCAGGAAGTGCTCGAGGCGGGTTCCCCGGGCTCCTCCCGGCGCTCGGGATCTTCGGGGTGCTCGTGGCGTGCCTCGCACGTGGGGTTACGGCAGGGGCCGGCCACCCAGCGCGGTACCCATGCGCCCAGCGTCTTGTGGCGCCGGACGACCGTTTCGACGGACTGTCCACAGACGGGACAGGCATGTTTGTCGCTGCTGTCCATGTCCCAAGGGTAGGCCGGTCAGCGCTTCCGTGCGTAGGTGCGGACGAGCACTCCGTTACCGAACGTGCGGACGCCTTCCAGCGAGAAGTCGCTGACGGCGAACCCGGTGCCGCCGAACATGGGCAGGCCCGCGCCGTAGACCTGCGGGTACGTCTTGATCACGAGTTCGTCGATCTCGTCGAGCAGTTCGCCCGCGATCCGGGAGCCGCCGCACAGCCAGATGTCCAGCTCGCTGTCCTCGGCCTTGAGTTCCCGGACGCGGGCGACCAGGTCGCCGTCGATCACGGTGACGTTCGGGTCCGGGGAGGCGCCGAGGGAGCGCGAGGCGACGTATTCGCGCAGATGGCCGTATGGGCTGGTGATGCCGAGGTCGAGGGCGAGCTGGTAGCTGGCGCGGCCCTGGATCACCGTGTCGAAGCGGAGGTTCTCGGCGTCCTGGAGGCCGAGGTGTTCGCGGCCCTGCACCGCGACCGTCTCCGGCCAGGTCGAGGCGAGGTAGCCGAGGAACTCCTCGTCCAGGAACGCGAACATCGAGGAGGCGTCGCCCTTCGGGTCGCCGATGAACCCGTCGATGGAGCAGGCGATGAAGTACGTGAGCTTTCGCAAGCCGGGGCTCTTTCCGTAGGGTGTCGTTTGAACAACTGCAGTTGTAGTACTTCGCTTGTAGTGGTTGCAAGTCTTTTCCGGGACGGGATTTAAGTGGGAGAGGAGATTCCGCATTGGCCAGGAATCCGGAACGGCGGGCGGCGCTGGTGGACGCCGGGGTGGCCGTGCTCGCGCGGGAAGGGGCGCGCGGGCTGACGTTCCGCGCGGTGGACGCCGAGGCGGGGGTGCCGGTGGGCACGGCCTCCAACTACTTCACCGGGCGCGACGACCTGCTGCGGCAGATCGACGCCCGGCTGCATGTACGGCTGGCCCCCGACCCCGAGGTGATCGCCGAACTGCTCGAACGGCCGAAGGACCGGTCACTGGTGACGGCGTTCATGCACGACCTGATGGGCCGGGCCGTCCGCGACCGCACCGGCTATCTGGCGCTGCTGGAGATGCGCCTGGAGGCGACCCGGCGCCCCGAACTGCGGGCCTCCTACACGGAGTCGGTGCGCGGGGACCTCACGGAGGGCATGGAGTTCCACCGCGCCGCCGGGCTCCCCGGCGGCGACGAGACCGTCACGGTGCTCTATCTCGCCATGCTCGGGCTGATCCTGGAGCATCTGACGCTGCCGGGGGTGCTGGAGGGCGTGCTGCCGGGGGTGGGGGTTCCGGAAGGGCTGATCGAGCGGATCGTGGAGACGGTGGTGCCGGGGCCGGGGGCGGGACCGGGGCCGGGGGCGTAGGCGGGCTCAGCGCGGCTCGCGCCACATGGGGAACATCTGGGGGCCGTCGGGCAGGGTGAGGGGGGTGCCGAGGAGCTCGAAGCCGAGGCGTTCGTACAACGTGCGGCTGCGGGCGCTGCTCGCCTCCAGGTAGGCGGGGACGCCGTCCCTGTCGCAGCGGTCGAGTACGGCGCCGATCAGGGCGGAGCCGAGGCCCTCGCCCTGCCGGCCGGGGGCCACGCCGATCATCCACAGGTACTCGTGGCCGCGGTCGGTGGGGTGGACGTCGGCGGTCAGGCGGCCGATCAGCTCGACGCGCTCGTTCTCCGGGTCCACGGCGTTCCGCAGCTGTACGGGCCCGTCGTCGTCGGGGTCGTGCTCCCCGGCGGGCGTCGGCAGCCACAGGGCGCAGGCCGAGCCGTCCTCGGTCAGGTCGATCCGCCCCTCGGCGAGCACGATGTCGGTGAAGGCCGCCATCAGGCGGTGATGGGTCGCCCGGCGGTACTCGGCGCCGGGAAACACCCAGCCGCTGACCGGGTCGTCCTGGAACGCCTCGTCCAGCAGCCGCACCACCAGGTCCCGGTCCGCCTCACTCGCCGCCCGGATCACCACGCCCATGTCCCGCCCCTTCATCTCGATCAGCCGTGATCGGCCTTGATCGTATGGCGGTTGGGCCACGCGGGACGGTCATGGCCAAAGATTGACGGAATTCGACTTCAGCACTGCGCGGTCATCGGTGCCGGGGAGAGCCTGGCGAGCGAACAGGCGCCGCACGCCGGGGGGTTGCTCGGGTTCCGGGTGGCCGGGACGGGGGCTGCACGGCCGCCCGACCCGCCGGGCTACGGCTCCCCGGCACCCTGGCGGCCCCGGTGAACTCCGCGCGGAGAGGATGCACGGCCCCCGGCGCGACGGTCGTAGGAGCCCGCACGACCCGACGGGATTCCGCTCCCCGTACGTCCGGGCTCGGCCGGTGCATGAACAGGCCCCGCGCGCCATGGGGATGCGCGGGTGACCCCGGCGGCCGGGGCGGGCTTCGGACGCGCGCGCACGACCCAACGGGATACCACTCTCCCCCGGCGCCCGGGCTCGCCCGGTGAACGAGCACCGTGGGGATGCGCGGGTGACCCCGGCGGCCGGGGCGGGCCTCGGACGCGCGCGCACGACCCGGCGAAATACCGCTCCCCCTACGTCCGGGCTCCGCCGGTGCATGAACAGGCCCCGCGCACCGTGGGGATGCGCGGGACCCGGCCGGGCCGGCGGTCGTGCGGGGTCAGGAGCCGCGCGACCGCCGGTCCGGGGTCTTCAGGTGCTGCGCCGGGTGACGAACTCGGCCAGCGCCAGCAGGCCGCCCGCCGCCTCCGGTTCGGGCACCGCGCGGGCCAGCTCCTGCATCGCGCGGGCCATCCGGTCGGCCGCCTGGACCTGCGCCCAGTCACGGCCGCCCGCCCGTTCCACGGCCAGCGCGGTGCGGGCGGTCTCCTCCTCCCCAGCCAGACCGCCCTTGCCGTACGGCACTTCATACAGTTCCGCGAGCTCCCGCGCCGCCGGGGTGCCGGAGGTGAGCGCGGCCACGACCGGCAGCGACTTCTTGCGGGCGGCCAGATCCGCCCCGGCCGGCTTGCCGGTGCGCCGGGGGTCGCCCCATATGCCGATGACGTCGTCGATGAGCTGGAACGCGAGCCCGGCCTCACGGCCGAACGCGTCCATCGCCTCCACGTCCTCCCGCGGCGCCCCGGCATACAGCGCGCCGAGGGCACAGGCGCAGCCCAGCAGGGCTCCCGTCTTGGCCTCGGCCATCGCGAGCGCCTCGTCGAGGCCGATCTCGGCGCAGGCCCGCTTCTCCAGGGCCGTGTCCGCGTGCTGCCCCTCGCACAGCTCGACCACACAGGCGGCGAGCCGGGCGGCGGCCCCGGTGGACGCCGGATGCGGGTCCTCGGCGAGGAGTCCGAGGGCGAGGGCCTGGAGGGCGTCCCCGGCGAGGATCGCGTCGGCGTCCCCGAACACCGTCCAGGCGGTCGGCCGGTGCCGTCGGGTGGAGTCCCGGTCCATCACGTCGTCGTGCAGCAACGTGAAGTTGTGGATCAGCTCCACCGCCGCGGCGGCCCGCACGGCGGCCTTGCGGGCGGCCGGTCCACCGAGCGCCTCCGCCGCGGTGAGGACGAGCGCGGGACGGATCGCCTTGCCCGCGTTGCCCGCGGCGGGTGTGCCGTCCGCGTGCTCCCAGCCGAAGTGGTAGAGCGCGACCCGGCGCATGGCCTTCGGCAATGAGTCGATGGCGGCGCGCAGTTCGGGGTCGACAGACCCCCGTGCGCGCTCCAGGATGGCCATCGCCTCCTGTCCGTCGAGCGCGTCCGGCCCGGCGTGTGTCTGGGTCCCGATGGGCCTCCGCCTTTCCCGCGTCTCGGTCGGTAGCCGCCCTCCGGCGGGGTGTTGCTGCGTATCGGTCATGAACTCACCCACCGCTCACCCGAGTCGGCCGACGCTGGCACTGGTCCCGCGGCCGGGCGCGTACTCCGAGGGTGTACCCGCCCCGGAGGGCGGGGACACCGGTTGCCGGCGGGAGGCTCACTGCCAGCGCCCGATCTCGACGTTCTCCAGCACACCGAGCGCGTCCGGTACGAGGACCGCGGCCGAGTAGTAGGCGGTCACCAGGTACTTGATGATCGCCTGTTCGTTGATGCCCATGAACCGCACCGACAGGCTCGGCTCGATCTCGTCCGGGATACCGGCCTGCTGGAGCCCGATGACCCCCTGCTCGGCCTCACCGGTACGCATGGCGATGATCGAGGTCGTGCGGGCGTCGCTGACCGGGATCTTGTTGCACGGGAAGATCGGTACCCCGCGCCAGGTGGGCAGCCGGTTGCCGGCCATCTCGATGCTCTCGGTCACCAGTCCGCGCTTGTTGAGCTCGCGGCCGAACGCGGCGATCGCGCGCGGGTGGGCGAGGAACAGCTTGGTGCCGCGGCGCCTGCTGAGCAGCTCGTCCATGTCGTCGGGCCCGGGCACGCCGTCGTGCGGCTGGATCCGCTGGTCGTACTCGCAGTTGTTGAGCAGCCCGAACTCGCGGTTGTTGATGAGCTCGTGCTCCTGACGCTCCTTGAGCGCCTCGACGGTCAGCCGGAGCTGCTGCTCGGTCTGGTTCATCGGCTGGTTGTAGAGGTCGGCCACCCGGGAGTGGATGCGCAGGACGGTCTGGGCGATGCTCAGTTCGTACTCGCGGGGCTTGGCCTCGTAGTCGACGAAGGTGTGCGGGATGTCCGGCTCGCCGCTGTGACCGGACGCGAGGTCGATCTCCTTCTCGCCGTGCCGGTTGGTGCGCTGGGCCGGGATCGAGCGCTGCCGGTCGAGATGCTCGCGCAGGGAGTCGGAGCGCTCGGTGACCTGCTCGACATCCTCGCGGGACAGGACGAGCACGGTGCACGCGGTGACCGTGCGGACCGTGTACTCCCAGATGGCGTCCGGGGCGAGCACCGCCTGGTCGCCGAGGTAGGCGCCGTCGGCCAGCATGCCGAGGGACTCGTCCTCGCCGTAGGGACCGGTGCCGACCTTCTCCACCCGCCCGTGCGCCAGCAGGTACACCTCGTCGGCGGGGCTGCCGAAGGAGACGAGCACCTCGCCCGCGGCCAGCTCCCGCTGCTCGCAGCGCCGGGCGAGCTCGGTGAGCACCTCTTGGTCCTCGTAGTCGCGCAGCGCGGGCAGTTCGCACAACTCCCCGGGGATGACCTCGACCCGGTCGCCGGTCTTCACAAAGGTGACCCTGCCGTCCCCCACGGCGTAGGTCAGGCGGCGGTTGACTCGGTACGTACCGCCCTGGACGTTCACCCACGGCAGCATGCGCAGCAGCCAGCGGGAGCTGATCTCCTGCATCTGCGGTGCGGACTTGGTCGTGGTGGCCAGGTTCCGCGCGGCGCTGGTGCCGAGGCTCTGCTGCGGCCTGCCCTCATCAGTGCGGATCTCTTCGCCTACCGACATAAGGAATTGCCCTCCCGGTCATGCACCGGCGCCGTTGTGCGCCGGGCATCGAATCGCAGGGCCAAGCCTTCCTCACGGAGCGTGCCGGTGCTATTACACGAACGAGCGGGAATGGATCACGGGGCGACGGGGCACGTGAGCGGTTCCCGTCCAGCGGCCCGCTTCCGTTTGCTGTCCGAAACCAGCCGGTTGCCGCGGCTGCGGCCGGGGTGCCGCCGACGCGGGGCGAGAATGGTCCGGTGACCAGTCCCGACGCCCTCCGCCCCCGGCTTCCCTCGCCGCTCCAGGAGATCGTCGACGACCGCTTCGCCCGCTCCGGCACCCGCCTCCTCCTCAAGCGGGACGATCTGATCCACCCGGACCTCGTCGGCAACAAGTGGCGGAAACTCACCCCCAACCTCACCGCGGCGGCCGGCCGGACCGTTCTCACCTTCGGCGGCGCGTACTCCAACCACCTGCGGGCGACGGCCACCGCTGGCCGTCTGCTGGGTCTTGGCACGATCGGCGTGGTCCGGGGCCAGGAACTGTCCGAGCGCGCCCTGAACCCCTCCCTGGCCCGCTGCGCGGCGGACGGCATGCGCCTGCACTTCGTCGACAGATCCACGTACCGCCGGAAAGCGGAAGCGGACACCCTGGCGGCGATCCTCCGCACGGCGCACGCCGAGGACGCGTACGTCGTCCCGGAAGGCGGCAGCAACGCCCTCGCCGTGCACGGCTGCGAGTCCCTCGGCCAGGAACTGCGCGGCCACGCCGACCTCGTCGCCCTCGCCTGCGGCACCGGCGGCACCCTCGCCGGGCTGGCCGCCGGCCTCGCCCCCGGCCAGCGGGCCCTCGGCATCCCCGTCCTGAAGGGCGGCTTCCTCGACGACGACATACGCGCCCTGCAGCACCGCGCCTTCGGCGGCCCCCGCGGCAGCTGGACCCTCGACGACCGCTTCCACTTCGGCGGCTACGCCCGTACCACGGCCGAACTGGACGCTTTCGCCGCGGACTTCGAGCAGCGTCACGGCGTCCCCGTGGAACGCCTGTACGTGGCGAAGCTGCTGTACGCACTGGTCACCCTCGCCGGGGAAGGCGCCTTCCCGCGCGGGACGACGATCGCGGCGGTGATCACCGGCCGCCCGTTCCCGTAGGCGCCCTCACGCCGCCTCCCGGAACGCCGCCGCCTCCTCCAGGTCCAGCCTGCGCAGCAGCGTGCGGAGCATTTCGTCGTCGATGTAGCGGCCGTCCCGGAGCTTCACGAAGACCGCCCGCTCGGCGCTGATCATTTCCCGGGACAGGCGCCGGTAGGTGTCGTCGACCGTCTCGCCGGTGACCGTGTTGACCTGGCCGAGGCGTTCCCAGACGGCGTTGCGGCGGCGCTCCAGGACGGTGCGGAGCCGGTCCGCGAGCGGGGGCGGGAGGGCGTTGCGCTCGTCGGACAGGAGCTCGTCGAGGCGTCTCTCGGCGGCCCGGGATGCCTGCGCCTGGGCGTTGGCCTCGGCGAGGGTCTCGGCCCGCACGTCGCGGCCGGGCAGTTTCAACAGGCGGACCAGCGGGGGCAGCGTGACGCCCTGGACGACCAGGGTGCCGATGACCGTGGTGAAGGTCAGGAACAGGATCAGATTGCGCTCGGGGAAGTCCTCGCCGCCGTGCACCGTCAGCGGGATGGAGAAGGCGATGGCGAGCGAGACCACGCCGCGCATCCCCGCCCAGGCGATGACGAAGGGCCCCTTCCAGGTCGGGTTCTCCTCCCGCTCCCGGATCCGCGCCGACATCATGCGCGGCAGGAAGGTCGCCGGGTACACCCACACGAACCGCGAGACGACGACCACGAGGAAGACGGCGATCGCGTACCAGGCGGCGCGTCCTCCCTCGTACTCCCCGAGTCCCTTGAGGACGACCGGCAGTTGGAGTCCGATCAGCGCGAAGACCGCCGACTCCAGGACGAAGGCGACCATCTTCCACACGGCCTCCTCCTGGAGGCGGGTGGCGAAATCGACCTCCCACGCGCGGTGTCCCAGCCACAGCGCGACGACCACCACGGCGAGCACCCCGGAGGCGTGCACCTGCTCGGCCACGGCGTAGGCGATGAACGGGATCAGCAGCGACAGCGTGTTCTGGAACAGCGCTTCCTTCACATGGGTGCGCAGCCAGTGGATCGGCACCATGAGCACCAGGCCGACGCCGATCCCGCCGAACGCCGCGAGCAGGAACTCGCCGATGCCGCCGGCCCAGGTGGCGCCCTCGCCGACCGCGGCGGCGAGCGCCACCCGGTAGGCGGTGATCGCGGTCGCGTCGTTCACCAAGGACTCGCCCTGGAGGATCGTGGTGATCCTCGACGGCAGCCCCACCCGGCGGGCGACGGCCGTCGCCGCGACCGCGTCGGGCGGCGCCACCACCGCGCCCAGCACCAGGGCCGCCGTGAGCGGCAGACCGGGCACGATCAGGTACGCCGCCCAGCCGACCGCGAAGGTGGCGAAGAGCACGTACCCGACCGACAGCAGCGCCACGGGCCGCAGTTGGGCCCGCAGATCCAGATAGGAGCTGTCCGTGGCGGCCGTGTGCAGCAGCGGCGGCAGGAGGAGCGGCAGCACGATGTGCGGGTCGAGCGTGTAGTCCGGCACGCCGGGCAGATACGACACCGCGAGGCCCACCGCCACCAGCAGCAGCGGCGCCGGAATCGGGGTGCGCCGGGCCGCCGCCGCGACCGCGGCGCTGCCCGCCACCAACAACAGCAGCGGCATCACGTCCATGAACCTCGCCCGCCCTCACACATCGCGGTTCGCCCGCCCTCGGTTCTCCGCGCGGCCTTCCGCGCGCCCGTCGTAATCTGGCAATCATGAAACAGTGCACGCATGCCGACGTGCTGCCGCACCCGGAACCCGGCCCGCTGAGCGAGACGTGTCCCGAGTGCCTGGCGGACGGCACCCACCCGGTACAGCTGCGGCTGTGCCTCACCTGCGGTCACGTCGGCTGCTGCGACTCCTCACCGGGACGGCACGCGACCGGGCACCACAAGGATTCCGGACATCCGATCATGCGGACGTTCGAGCCGGGGGAGGAGTGGCGGTGGTGCTTCGTGGACCACGTCCTGGTGTGACGCGCACGACTTCGGATCGGGACGGTTCGACCGTCTGACGTCTGGGTACGTCAACCCGGCGCGCGCTCTTCCCATTTGGGCCCGCCGGACCCCTAGCCACGGAGCGTATCCGTAGGTTTACTATGAGTGACAGCGGGGGGTTGGGGTCCCGGGGACAGAAAGTTCGGAGCGCGATAGCGTCACCGCTGAACCACACATCGCGTTACCCCGGGGGGCGACCCTCGGCCCCGTAAAGCTTGTACCACCTTGGAGGTGAGGGTGTCCCAGATCGCAGGCGAGCCCGCGACCCAGGACTTCGTGGAAGTCCGGCTGCCGGCTGCGGGTGCCTACCTGTCGGTGCTGCGTACGGCTACTGCCGGTCTCGCGGCGCGTTTGGACTTCACCCTCGACGAGATCGAGGACCTGCGCATCGCGGTGGACGAGGCGTGCGCGATCCTGCTCCAGCAGGCCGTGCCGGGCTCGGTGCTCAGCTGTGTCTTCCGGCTCGTCGACGACTCGCTGGAGGTCACCGTCTCGGCACCGACCACCGATGGTCACGCACCGTCACGGGACACCTTCGCGTGGACCGTGCTGTCCGCCCTCGCGGGCAAGGTCTCCTCCGCCGTGGACGAGGACAAGACCGTGTCGATCAGCCTCTACAAACAGCGCGGCGCGGGACCCGGGCCGGCGTGAGGGACGGGGACGGGCCGGTGCGGGACGAAGAGCGCGGCACACGGGAGCTGCCGGCCGAGAACGCCGACGACGCAGTCGCTCCGGGCGGTTCCCCACACTTGGCGGACGGCGTTGACGGCATTCCCGAGCAGGCCAGGCCGCATCCGGAGGACAGCGCGTCCTCCGCGCGGGCGGGTTTCCCGGACACCGCCGTGCAGGGCTCGCCTCGAGAGAGGCGGATCGGGGGCACCCCCGGCCGGGCTGAGACGAGAGCTCGACAGAGGGCGACGGGCGGGACGATGAGCGAGCACGAGCGAGACGACGATCAGGGCGCGCCGGCCACGCGGCACGAGGTACAGCACCGTGAGCCGCAGGACCGCAGCGGAGCGCGCGCCCTGTTCATCGAGCTGCGCAAGATGAACGACGGCAGCCCGGAGTACGCGGAGCTGCGCAACCAGCTGGTCCGGATGCATCTGCCGCTCGTCGAGCACCTCGCCCGCCGCTTCCGCAACCGCGGCGAGCCGCTGGACGACCTCACCCAGGTCGCCACCATCGGCCTGATCAAGTCGGTCGACCGCTTCGACCCGGAGCGCGGAGTGGAGTTCTCCACGTACGCGACCCCGACGGTCGTCGGCGAGATCAAGCGGCACTTCCGCGACAAGGGCTGGGCGGTGCGCGTCCCGCGCCGGCTCCAGGAGCTGCGGCTGTCGCTGACCACGGCGACGGCGGAGCTCTCCCAGCTGCACGGCCGCTCCCCCACGGTCCATGAGCTGGCCGAGAAGCTGGGCATCTCGGAGGAGGAGGTGCTGGAGGGCCTGGAGTCCGCGAACGCGTACTCCACGCTGTCCCTGGACGTCCCCGACACCGACGACGAGTCGCCGGCCGTGGCGGACACCCTGGGCGCCGAGGACGAGGCGCTGGAGGGCGTGGAGTACCGCGAGTCCCTCAAGCCGCTGCTGGAGGATCTGCCGCCGCGCGAGAAGCGCATCCTGCTGCTGCGGTTCTTCGGCAACATGACCCAGTCGCAGATCGCGCAGGAGGTCGGCATCTCGCAGATGCATGTGTCGCGCCTGCTGGCGCGCACACTGGCGCAGCTGCGGGAGAAGCTCCTCGTGGAGGAGTGACCCTACTTCTGGTCCTGCACGCTGCCGGGTCCTCGGATCCCGAGGGCCCGGGTGGTCTCGGCGTTCACCAGCAGGACCAGCGCGGTGACGGCCACCACCGCGAGGGCGATCCCGGCCGGGATGGCGATGCTGTCGGCCTGGAGCAGGTTGTACGCCACCGGCAGCGCCATGATCTGCGTGATCACGGCGGGGCCGCGCGCCCAGCCGCGCCGGGCCAGCAGCCCGCGGGCGGCCAGCAGCGGCAGCAGCGCGAGCACGATCAGCGTCACTCCCCCGGTCACCGCCTGCTGACGGTCGCCCGCGTCGCCCGTGAGACCCATGACGAGGATCCAGACCCCGCCGACCACCAGGGCGAGCCCCTCCAGCGCGGCGAGGGCCGCGGCGTAGATCAGCCGCCGCGGGAGGGGTCCGGTTTCCGGGGCGGGGTTCTGCTCAGCACTCACCCCTGAAGGGTAGCCGTCGCGGCGCCCGCCCCCTCGGGCGCCCGGGGCGCGGAATGCGCCCCCGTGGCGAGGTTCACGCACCGATTCTCCTACTGGATCACTATTCGGTGTGGGCCCGGTACCCCCCAGTAGGTACTCTGCAATCCATGCGTGCACTTCTCGTGGTCAATCCGGCGGCAACCACCACAAGCGCACGTACGCGCGACGTGCTGATCCATGCATTGGCCAGCGAGATGAAGCTGGAAGCGGTCACCACCGAGTACCGCGGCCACGCGCGCGACCTGGGCCGGCAGGCGGCGGAGAGCCAGGACGTCGACCTGGTGGTGGCCCTCGGCGGCGACGGCACGGTCAACGAGGTCGTCAACGGCCTGCTGCACGCGGGCCCCGACCCCGAGCGCCTGCCGCGTCTGGCGGTGGTCCCGGGCGGCTCCACCAATGTCTTCGCCCGTGCGCTGGGCCTGCCCAACGACGCCGTGGAGGCGACCGGCGCGCTGCTGGACGCGTTGCGCGAGGGCAGTGAGCAGACGGTCGGCATGGGGATCGCCGCGGGGACGCCGGGCACCGAGGACGAAGGGGTGCCGGCGCGCTGGTTCACCTTCTGCGCGGGACTGGGCTTCGACGCGGGTGTGGTCGGCCGGGTCGAACAGCAGCGCGAGCGGGGCAAGCGGTCCACTCACGCTCTCTACCTTCGCCAGGTGGTGCGCCAGTTCCTCCAGGAGCCCAACCGGCGGCACGGCACGATCACGCTGGAGCGGCCCGGCGCCGACCCGGTGACCGATTTGGTGCTTTCCATAGTCTGCAACACCGCTCCGTGGACGTATCTGGGCAATCGCCCGGTGTACGCGGCGCCTAAGGCGTCGTTCGATACGGGGCTGGACGTACTCGGTCTCAGCCGGATGTCCACGGTCGCGGTTGCCCGGTATGCGACCCAGTTGCTTACTTCGTCCCCCGAGCGGGGACCCCAGGGAAAGCACGCCGCCTCCCTGCACGACCTGGACCAGTTCACCTTGCATTCGAAGGTCCCGCTGCCCCTTCAGATGGACGGCGACCACCTGGGGCTGCGGACGAGCGTGACGTTCACAGGCGTACGCCGTGCACTGCGTGTGATTGTGTGAGCAGAAGAGGCGAAAGTCCTTTCACTCGAACGTTTAGGCCAGGGTCCACCCCATGGAAGTACGGCTGTGACCTAGTCGACACCGAGGAATCAAAAAAAACTTTCCAGAAGGGGTTGTATCCGCCGCTGAGGTTTGCGAGTCTCTACGTGGCGATCGGGACAGCCCGCAACACCGGCATCCACAGATCACCGGAACCCCTCTCCACATCAAAGGACCACGGCAGGGAAACCTGACGTTCGGCCCTTCACTTGTTGAGGGATTCGTGAAAGCGTTCACATTCACAAGCACCTGCATGTAATACCAAGGAGAGGTAGCAGCCATGGACTGGCGTCACAACGCCGTTTGCCGCGAGGAAGACCCCGAGCTCTTCTTCCCCATCGGCAACACCGGTCCTGCGCTGCTGCAGATCGAGGAAGCCAAGGCCGTCTGCCGTCGCTGCCCGGTTATCGAGCAGTGCCTGCAGTGGGCGCTCGAGTCCGGTCAGGACTCCGGCGTCTGGGGTGGTCTCAGCGAGGACGAGCGTCGCGCGATGAAGCGCCGTGCCGCCCGCAACCGGGCCCGTCAGGCCTCCGCCTGATACTCCCGCCCCACAACGGCCTCAGCTTGGCGGCGCGTGCAGCGAGTACGCATCTCCCGCCCCCGAGCCGCAGCGCGCAGTACCCCCGATGCGCATAGCACGAGCACTGGCCTCGGACCGAACCGGTCCGGGGCTCTTTGCTATTTGTGCGGCCGTACCGGAATGTCCAGGATCACCTGGGTCCCCCGCTCCGGCGCCGGGACCATGTCGAACGTTCCGCCCAACTCCCCCTCCACCAGGGTTCGTACGATCTGGAGGCCGAGGTTGCCGGCGGTGTGCGGGTCGAAGCCCTCGGGCAGTCCCACGCCGTCGTCCTGGACGGTGACCAGCAGCCGGACCTCCTTGGTCGTGCCGCCGCGGACCGCGGACACCTCGACGGTGCCGGTCTCGCCCTGACGGAAGCCGTGCTCCAGGGCGTTCTGGAGAACCTCGGTCAGGACCATCGACAGCGGGGTGGCGATCTCGGCGTCCAGGATGCCGAAGCGGCCGGTGCGCCGGCCGGTGACCTTGCCGGGGGAGATCTCGGCGACCATCGCGAGGACCCGGTCGGCGATCTCGTCGAACTCCACGCGCTCGTCCAGGTTCTGGGAGAGCGTCTCGTGCACGATCGCAATCGAGCCGACCCGTCGCACCGCCTCCTCGAGCGCTTCCCGGCCGCGGTCGGACTCGATGCGCCGGGCCTGGAGGCGGAGCAGGGCCGCCACCGTCTGGAGGTTGTTCTTCACCCGGTGGTGGATCTCCCGGATGGTGGCGTCCTTGGTGATCAACTCGCGTTCGCGGCGGCGCAGTTCGGTGACGTCGCGGAGCAGGACGAGGGAACCGATGCGGGTGCCCTTGGGCTTGAGCGGGATCGCCCGGAACTGGATGACCCCGTCCTCCGACTCGATCTCGAACTCCCGGGGCGCCCAGCCGCTGGCGACCTTGGCGAGCGCCTCGTCCACCGGCCCGTGGGTCGGGGCGAGTTCGGCGGTGGTCTTGCCCAGGTGGTGGCCGACCAGATCGGCGGCGAGGCCGAGGCGGTGGTAGGCGGAGAGCGCGTTCGGGGAGGCGTACTGGACGATGCCGTCCGCGTCGAGCCGGATCAGGCCGTCGCCGACGCGGGGCGAGGCGTCCATGTCGACCTGCTGGTTCGCGAAGGGGAAGGAACCGGCCGCGATCATCTGCGCGAGGTCCGAGGCGCTTTGCAGATACGTCAGTTCGAGCCGGCTCGGGGTGCGCACGGTCAGCAGGTTGGTGTTGCGGGCGATGACACCGAGGACGCGCCCCTCGCGCCGTACCGGAATCGACTCGACCCGGACCGGGACCTCCTCGCGCCACTCGGGGTCGCCCTCGCGCACGATGCGGCCCTCGTCGAGGGCGGCGTCCAGCATGGGGCGGCGGCCACGCGGGACGAGGTGGCCGACCATGTCGTCCTGGTAGGAGGTGGGGCCGGTGTTGGGGCGCATCTGGGCGACGGAGACATAGCGGGTGCCGTCGCTGGTGGGGACCCACAGGACGAGGTCGGCGAAGGAGAGGTCGGAGAGCAGCTGCCACTCCGAGACCAGCAGATGGAGCCACTCGAGATCGGACTCGTCGAGGGCGGTGTGCTGGTGGACCAGCTCGTTCATGGAGGGCACGGGTGCGAGCGTACCTGGCGGTTTGTACGGCTCCGAAATGGGCGGCCGCCGCCGACCGGGCCCGAAGACACCCGCGGGCCGCGGCGCCTGAGAGGGACCCTCAACCCTCCCGGCACCGCAGCCCGGAGCAATATCGGCCGTGGGGTGTGCGGTCCCGGTCGGCCGAAGGATGAGGATCCGGAGCAGTCAGGGCAGAGAGCACCGGTTCCTCGGTCCGTCTTCCTGTGCGGGGAAGACGGAAGTGCGCGTCCTCGTATCACATGGACTCTTACCGCCATTGTGGACTAGACCACTCGGCGTGTCCATGCGTCTGAGGCTGTTTGTTGTTGTGCCGTTCGATGCGGTCACGCCAGATGGTCGGACGTCCCAGCATGCATCACGCAGCCTAACCCTTGCGGGTTCATGTGCGGGGCCAGATGGACAGGGCAATTTCCGCGAGCGCCGCCAACTCCGCCCGGCTCGCGCCGTCGCGCGCCTGCTGGGACATGCCCTGGATCATCGCGCCGGTGTGCCGGGCGAGGGTGCCGGCATCGGTGTCGGCGGGGAGTTCACCTGCGGCGACGTCGGCACGGATGCGGCTCTCCACGGCGGCGATGGTGGCGTTGCGCCGGTCCCGGAGGGTCTGCTCCACCTCGGGGCTCGCGCAGTTGGTGGCCGCGTGGATGTAGAGGCAGCCTTGAGGGAGACCCGGGGTGGTGTACCGCTCGGCGGCCTCGCGCAGGATGCGGTCCACGGCGGCCCGGGCGGTGGGCTCCTCGGCCAGGGCGCGCTCCCCGAAGGCCGCGTACCGCTTGCCGTACTCCACCACGACCTCGTCGAACAGCGCCCGCTTGTCCCCGAAGGCCGCGTACAGGCTGGGGGCGCCGATTCCCATGACCCGGGTGAGGTCGGAGACGGAGGTCGCCTCGTACCCGTGCTCCCAGAAGGCCATGATCGCCTTCTCCAGCGCGGTCTCCCGGTCGAAGGAGCGGGGGCGGCCACGGCGGGCCGCGGTCGGCTCTGAACCCTTGGTGCTCACCATGGAGTGCATTTTATAGCGGGCACTAGAGAAATGACCCCGCACTGCCGTACAGTCTTTTCTGTAGCGACCGCTAGGTAATTGCGACGGTGGGACATGGGGTGTGGCATGGGTGTGCTCACAGGCAGGACCGCGCTGGTCACGGGGGCGAGCAGGGGGATCGGGCGGGCGGTGGGCCGAGCGGCTGGCGCGAGACGGCGCACGGGTCGCCGTGCACTACGGCAGCGATGAAGCGGCGGCGAAGGACACCGTCGCCGGGATCGAGGCGGCCGGCGGCAGCGCGTTCGCGATCCGCGCCGAGCTGGGGGTGCCGGGGGACGCGGGGACTCTCTGGGCGGCCTTCGACCGGCACGCGGACGAGGTGGACATCCTGGTCAACAACGCGGGAGCGGCGCTCTTCGCGACCATCGGCGACACGGACGAGGAGCTCTACGAGCGGGCCCACGCCCTCAACGCCCAGGCGCCGTTCTTCATCGTCCGGCAGGGCCTCGGCCGGCTGCGCGACCACGGCCGGATCATCAATGTCACGGCGGCCACGGACGCCGGCATACCCGGCATCGCCGCCACCCACATGGCCAAGGGCGCGGTCACCGCTCTGACCCGCTCCCTCGCGGTCGAGCTGGCGCCGCGCGGCATCACCGCCAACTCCGTCGCGCCCGGCTTCATCGACACCGATCTCACCAGCGCGGTCCTGGCCGACCCCGGCGTACGGGCCCACGCGGAGGCGGTCTCGGTCTTCCGGCGGGTGGGCACGGCGGCCGAGGTCGCCGACGTGGTGGCGTTCCTGGCGTCACCGGACTCCCGCTGGGTGACGGGGCAGCACATCGACGCGACGGGGGGTTCGCTGCTGAGCTTGCAGTAGCCGCCGGACCAGGGGCTGTCCCTGCGCCTGCGCCCCGGTTCCCTGTGTCCTGATCCTCGCGCCCCCATGTCCCCGTGGCCCCGTCTCCTCGCGCCCTCAGCGCGTCTCCGTCACCTTCGCCAGGGCCCGCGGGGCGTCCGGGTCCTGGCCGCGGGCGATGGTGACCTCGTGGGCCAGGAGTTGGAGCGGGATGATCTCCAGCACCGGCTGGAGCTCCTCGGGGACGCCCTCGGTGGGCAGGACGAAGCCCGCTGAGGCGCGTTCGACCTGGGCCGCCGGGCCGATGACGACCAGGTCGGCGCCCCGGCCGCGGAGGCGGTCGAGCACGGGTTGCAGGGCCTCGCCGCCCTTGCCGTCGGTGACGACCGCGATGACCGGGGAGACGTTGTCGACCATGGCGAGCGGGCCGTGCAGCAGGTCGGCGCCGGAGTAGGCGAGGGCGGGGATGTAGCTGGTCTCCATCAGTTTGAGGGCGGCTTCCTTGGCCGTGGGGTAGCCGTAGCCGCGGGACGTGATCACCATGCGCTCCGCGAAGCGGTAGCGGGCGGCGAGGGCGCGGACCTCGTCCCGGCGGGCGAGCAGTTGCTCCGCGAGGTCCGGGAGCGGCTTGGCGGCGGCACCGTCGCCGCCGCGCAGTCCTTCGACGAAGAGATGGAGGGCGAGAAGGGAGGCCGTGTAGGTCTTGGTCGCGGGCAGGGCCTTCTCGGGTCCGGCCATGATGTCGATGTGGTACTCGGACACCCCGGCCAGCGGGGAGTCGGGGTTGTTGGTCACGGCGAGGGTGAGGGCGCCGGCCGCGCGGGCGGCCCGGGTGGAGGCCACCAGGTCCGGGGAGCCGCCGGACTGGCTGACCGTGACGACCAGGACGTCGGTGAGATCGGGACGGGCGCCGTAGGCGGTGAAGGTCGACATGGAGGTCAGGCCGCAGGGCAGGCCGAGGCGGATCTCCAGGGAGTACTTGGCGTAGAGCGCGGCGTGGTCGGAGGTGCCGCGGGCGGTGAGCAGCACGAAGCGGGGCTTGCGGGCGGCGATGTCCTGGGCGACCTGCCGGATGCCGGGGGCGCCCGCCTCCAGCAGCCGGCGCAGGACCGCGGGCTGCTCGGCCATCTCACGGGCCATGATCCGGCCGGGGAGTTCGCTCAGGGGGTGCGGTGTCGCGGGGCTGGTCATGGGCGTCCTCTCGGGCCGGGAGCGGAACCACGTCTGCTGGAGCCACCCCCATTGCACTCCCCCGCGGGTGACCTCGCCTGTTAGATTGGTCTAAACCACATAGCCCTCTCGGGTACCGGTTGAGTCCCCTCTCCAGATCGGCAGGCCCAGCGTGGAAGTTGTCATCGTTCCGGATGCCAAGGCGGGTGGCGAGCTCATCGCCGAGGCCATGGCTCAGCTCCTGCGGCGCAAGCCCGACGCCCTGCTCGGCGTGGCCACCGGCTCGACGCCGCTGCCCGTCTACGAGGCACTGGCGGCGAAGGTGCGCTCCGGTGCCGTGGACGCCTCGCGGGCGCGGATTGCTCAGCTCGACGAGTACGTGGGGCTGCCGGCCGAGCATCCGGAGTCGTACCGCTCGGTCCTGCGGCGCGAGGTGCTGGAGCCGCTCGGGATCGGGATGTCGGCCTTCATGGGGCCGGACGGGACCGCGGACGACGTCCAGGCGGCGTGCGAGGCGTACGACGGGGCGCTGACGGCGGCCGGGGGCGTGGACCTCCAGTTGCTGGGGATCGGGACGGACGGGCACATCGGCTTCAACGAGCCGTGTTCGTCGCTCGCCTCACGGACCCGGATCAAGACGCTGACCGAGCAGACCCGGGTGGACAACGCGCGGTTCTTCGACGGGGACATCGCGCAGGTGCCGCACCACGTGATCACCCAGGGCATCGGGACGATCCTGGAGGCGCGGCATCTGGTGCTGCTGGCGACCGGTGAGGGCAAGGCCGATGCCGTCGCGGCGACCGTGGAGGGGCCGGTGGCGGCGGTGTGTCCGGCCTCGGCGTTGCAGTTGCATCCGCATGCGACGGTCGTCGTCGACGAGGCGGCCGCGTCCAAGCTGAAGCTGTCGGACTACTTCCGCCACACCTACGCCAACAAGCCCGACTGGCAGGGCATCTAGGCGCTCGCCGATGTCGAGGGCCCGGGTGCGGTGCTCGGGTGCCCGATGCCGATCTGGGCCAGGCAGTGATTCATCGCCCACCGGGGCCTCCTGGCTCCCGCGTGCGCGGCTCAGCCTGCGCCGGGCCACGCACGGCACGAAGGCGCCGGTTTCCCCCATCCGGGAACCGGCGCCTTCGTCGTCGTAACCCCTGCCGGCCCCTTTACCGGCCCGCGATGATCTCCGCCGCCGCTCGGCCGCAGACCCGGGCCGCGCCGTGGGTGGCGATGTGCAGGGCGCCTCGGGGCGGGGACTGGGGCACGCCCATCTCGACCACGATCGTGTCGGGGCGTTCGCTCAGGAGGGTGTCCAGGGTCTTGGCCATCCACTCGTGGCGGTGCTCGTCGCGGACCACGGCGACGATCCGGCGGGTGCCCGCCGCGTCCAGGGTCGCCCGGGCCGCCGACTCGTCGGTGTGGGTGGCGGTCTCGGTGCCGGGGAGCAGTCCGGTGAGTTCCGCCGCGACGCCCCACGGGGTCTCGTCGCCCACCGCGATGTTCGCCACCGGGCTGAGCGCGACCGCATAGGGAGGCCCGGTCAGCGGCGTGTGGGCGTCCGTCCGCGTCACCCGTACCGCGCGGCGGGCCGCCAGCAGGCCGATGTCGGACGGGACCCGCTCCTCGGAGACGGTCGCGGACCGGGTCCAGCGGGCCAGGGCACGGACGCGTTCCGCAGCGTCCGCGAGGCGCTCCTCGGGGAGTTCGCCGGTGCGGACGGCCGTGATCAGGGCGTCCCGCAGGCGGCGGACGGTGTTCTCGTCGTTCAGCCCGCCGCCCACGCAGATCGCGTCGGCGCCGGCCGCCAGGGCGAGGACGCTGCCGCGTTCGATGCCGTAGGTGGCGGCGATGGCCTGCATCTCCATGCCGTCGGTGACGATGAGGCCGTCGTAGCCGAGTTCACCGCGCAGCAGGTCGCGCAGGACGGGGCGGGAGAGGGTGGCCGGGCGCGTCGGGTCGAGGGCCGGGACCAGGATGTGCGCCGTCATGATCGCACGGGAGCCCGCGGCGATGGCCGCGCGGAACGGCGTCAGGTCACGCTTGGCCAGCACATCGCGTCCGACCTCGATACGGGGCAGGGCCTCGTGGGAGTCGATCGCGGTGTCGCCGTGGCCCGGGAAGTGCTTGGTGCAGGCCGCCACGCCCGCGGCCTGGAGGCCGGTGACATAGGCGGCGGTGTGCCGGGCGGCCAGGTCGGTGTCGGCGCCGAAGGAGCGGACGCCGATGACCGGGTTGGCCGGGTTGGAGTTGACGTCGGCGGAGGGCGCCCAGTTGAAGTTGACGCCGCAGGCCGCGAGGCGGCGGCCGAGTTCCTGGGCGACCTGCCGGGTGAGGACGGTGTCGTCGACGGCGCCGAGGGCGTGGTTGCCGGGGAAGGAGGAGCCGGTGCGCACTTCGAGGCGGGTGACGTCACCGCCCTCCTCGTCGATGGCGACGAGGACGTCCTCGCGCTCGGCGCGCAACTGGGCCGTCAGCGCGGCCACTTGCTCGGGCGTGGCGATGTTGCGGCCGAACAGGCCGACGGAGGCGAGGCCCTCACCGAGGCGGCGCAGCAGCCAGTCGGGGGCGTCGGTGCCGGGGAAGCCGGGCTGCAGGACGGTCAGCGCGTCCCGTGTCAGGGTGTCGCTGGCGAATGTCGTCATCGGTGGGCGTTATCCCTTCACGGCACCGTCGGTCAGACCGCTGACCGCCCGGCGCTGGAGGAAGACGAAGAGGATGAGGATCGGGACGGCGAAGAGCGAGGAGGCGGCCATGGTGGCGCCCCAGTCGTCGCCGAAGACCGTGCGGAAGCTGGTCAGCCACAGCGGGAGGGTCTGTGCCTCGGCCTCCTTGTTGAGGACCAGGACGAGGGCGAACTCGTTCCAGGCGGTGATGAAGCCGAACAGCGAGGTGGCCATCAGTCCGGGGGCGAGCAGCGGCAGGATGACGCGCCGGAAGGCCTGCGCCCGGGTGCAGCCGTCGACCATCGCCGCCTCCTCCAGCTCGGCCGGGACCGCGGCGACGAATCCGCGCAGGGTGAGGATGGTGAAGGGGAGGATCATCATCGTGTAGAAGGCCGTCAGCGGGACGAGGCTGTTGAGCATGTCCGCGTCCCGGACGATCATGTACATCGCGATGATCATGACCTCCCAGGGCGCCATCTGGGCCAGCATGAAGCCGATGATGAAGCCGCGCCGCCCCTTGAACTTCATCCGCGCCAGGGCGAAGGCGCCGGCGAGCGCGATGACCAGGGAGAAGACGACCGCGAGGACCGTCACCGTCAGGGAGTTCCGGACCAGGTTCCAGAAGTTGTCGACGCCGGTGGCGGTCGTGAAGTGCTCGAAGGTGATGTCGGTCGGGAACCAGACGGGGTTCTCCGAGATGATGTCGCCGGTCGGCTTGAAGGCCGTGGCGAACATCCAGTACACGGGGAAGACGAACCCGATGAACAGGACGACGGCCGTGGCGTTGGGCCAGATACGGCCGAAGAGCGAGCGCTTCACAGCCCGGCCTCCTCTTCCTTCTCTTGCTTGAGCACGATCCGCAGGTAGTAGGCGGTGAGGCCGAGCAGGATCAGGATGGTCAGCAGGGCGATGGCGGCGCCCATGCCGTAGTGCTGGTTGCCGACGCCCTCGATGTAGGCGTAGACCGGCAGGATCTCGGTGAGGCGGTCGGGGCCGCCCTGGTTGAACGTGTACACCTGCACGAACGCCTTGAAGATCCAGATGACCTCCAGGAACGTGGTGGCGTAGAGGAAGGGCCGCAGGAACGGGAAGGTGACCGTGGCGAAGCTCTTCCAGGGGCCGGCGCCGTCGAGCGCGGCGGCCTCGTAGAGCTCGACGGGGATGGTGGTGGTGGCCGCGTAGAGGTTGATCGCCACGAACGGGATCGACATCCAAACGATCAGCAGGGTGACGACGAAGAACGTCGACATCTGGTGGCTGGTCCAGCTGTAGTCGGCCATCGAGTGCCAGCCGAGCTTGTCCAGCACCCAGTTGACCACGCCGAAGCGCTGGGCGAAGAGCCACTGGTAGACGGTGGTGGCGGCGACCACGGGCATCGCCCAGGCCAGCACCAGGCCGACCAGCAGGGTGAACCGCATCCGCCGGCCGAGGCGGGCGAGCAGCAGGCCGACGAGCGCGCCGAGGACCATGGTCAGGACGACGTTGACCGCCGTGAACAGGATCGAGCGCACGGTGACGCGCCAGAAGTCCTCGCTGCCGAGGACCTCGGTGTAGTTGTCGACGCCGTTCCACTCGGTGACGTGCTGGATCAGCTGCGCCATGTTGAGGTTCTGGAACGACAGCAGCGCGTCCTTCAGCAGCGGCCAGCCGAGCAGCAGCACGGAGGCCGCGCAGGCGGGCAGCAGCAGGAGGTACGGAGCCAGCGCGCCGATGCGGGAGGCGGCTCTCGGGGTGGGCCCGCCGGAGCCCGAGGAGTCCTTGTGGACGTCCGCCGGGCCGGAGGGCGGCCGTTCGGTCTGCACGGTCATGCTCGCGTTCTCTTCCTCCTAGACCTGCCTGAACGCGGGAAGGGGGCCGCTGCGAGCGGCCCCCGGCCCGGCGCGTCTACTGCTGCTGCGACAGACGCTTGTTGAACTCCTCCTCGACCTGGGCTGCCGCCTCGGCCGGGGACTTTCCGTTCAGCACGGCGGTCATGTAGGTCTTGATCGGGTTGGGCGCGTTCTCGACGGCGGCCCATTCGGCGATCAGCGGCGTGGTGCCACCGCCCGCGGCGGCCGGCGCGGCGGCCTCGGCGACGACGTTGCCCTCCAGGTTGCTCTGCAGCGACTCCTTGTTGGGGATGACGCCGTTGAGCTTGGCGAGCTGGCCCTCGTGCTTGTCGGACAGCGCGATCCGCAGGAACTCCTTGGCCAGCTCCTGCTTCTTGCTGCCCGCGGCGACGGCGAGGTTGGAGCCGCCGAGGAAGACGCCCTCGGGCTTGTCGGCCGTGGGACCGGGGATGGTGAAGTAGCCGATCTCCTTCTCGATCTTCGGGTTGGCCTCGATGGCGATGCCGGCTTCCCAGCCCATGCCGATGAAGGCGCCGACGTTGCCCTTGCCGAAGACCTCGCCCTGCTGCGGGGTGGCCTCGTCCTTGTCCTTGGGGGCCTCGGAGAGGGACTGGAACTTCTTGTACGTCTCCATGGCGGCGGCGACCTTGGGGTCGTCGAGGTTGGAGACGTACTTGTCGCCGTCCTTCTTCACCAGTTCGGCGCCCTCACCGATGGTGAGGCCGACGAAGTGGTACCAGTTCTGGCCGGGCAGGTAGATCGGCTCGGCGTCGGTCTTCTCGCCGATCGTCTTCAGGTCCTCGTAGAACTCGTCCCGGGTCTTGGGGGTGTCCTTGATGCCCGCGTCGGCCCAGACGCTCTTGTTGTAGAGGACGACACGGTTGGCGAAGTACCAGGGCGCCGCGTACTGCTTGCCCTCGAAGACCGAGGAGTTGTTCAGCGACTCGGTCCACTCGGCGCCGATCTCGGCCTTCAGGTCGGCCAGGTCGGCGAGGCCGCCGGTCTTGGCGTAGGCCGGGGTCTGGGTGTTGCCGATCTCGAAGACGTCCGGCGGGTTCTCCTCCGACAGGGCGGTGGTGAGCTTCTGCTGGATGCCGTTCCACTGCTGGATCTCGAACTTGACCTTCGCCTTGGTCTTCTTCTCGAAGGCGGCGGCGACGTCCTTCTGCCACTGGTCGGGGGAAGAACCGTCCATCACCCAGACGGTGAGGGTCTGGCCCGCGTACCCGTCCGCGCCGGCCTTGCCGCCCTCGTCGCCGTCGTCGCCCCCGCACGCCGCGATGGAGACCATCATTGCCGCGACACCGATCGCGGATATCAGCTTGCGCTTCACGCCACCCTCCTCAGGGATGCCCATGAACCCCCCGCCCATGGGCCGGGACCTGGACCAATGGTGTAGACCAGTACCCGGAGCTTGGACCAGACCAAAAATCCTGTCAAGGGGGCCGGAACCCGCTCTGACCAGCCGTTATGTGACCTACATATGCAGGAACCTTTAAGTAAGAAGCCAGCGAAAACACCGGCACCGGAGTACTCTCGTCCGCTAGACCACTTGGCTCTATGGACTAGACCAAAAGTGGTGGTGAGGGTATACAGAGGGGATCACGAGGTGACCCGCATCCGGAGCCGGGAAGGCAGAGCATGAGCACCGACGTCAGCAGTGCGGAGAACGAGGGTGGGGCGACCGTCCGTACCGCGCGCGTGCCCAAGTACTACCGCTTGAAGAAGCATCTGCTGGACATGACGGAGACACAGGCGCCGGGCACTCCCGTCCCGCCCGAGCGGACGCTGGCCGCGGAGTTCGACACCTCCCGCACGACGGTGCGTCAGGCCCTCCAGGAACTGGTCGTCGAGGGCCGCCTGGAGCGGATCCAGGGCAAGGGCACCTTCGTCGCCAAGCCGAAGGTCTCCCAGGCGCTCCAACTCACCTCGTACACCGAGGACATGCGTGCCCAGGGCCTCGAACCGACCTCGCAGCTGCTGGACATCGGCTACATCACCGCCGACGACCGCCTCGCCGGGCTGCTCGACATCACCGCGGGCGGGCGCGTGCTGCGCATCGAGCGCCTGCGCATGGCCAACGGCGAGCCGATGGCGATCGAGACGACCCACCTGAGCGCCAAGCGCTTCCCGGCGCTCCGGCGCAGCCTGGTGAAGTACACATCCCTCTACACCGCGTTGGCCGAGGTCTACGACGTCCATCTCGCCGAGGCCGAGGAGACCATCGAGACCTCGCTGGCCACCCCCCGCGAGGCGGGCCTGCTCGGCACGGACGTGGGCCTGCCGATGCTGATGCTCTCCCGCCACTCCCTGGCCCGGGACGGCCGGCCGGTGGAGTGGGTGCGGTCGGTGTACCGGGGCGACCGCTACAAGTTCGTGGCGAGGCTGAAGCGGCCGCAGGAGTAGGGCCGTCGCGAGGCTGAAGCGGCCGCAGGAGTGAGCCCGGGCGGCAGCGGCGTCGGCCGGGGGTCCGGGGGTTGCCCCCGGGACAACACAGCGTGGCGAGGCTGAAGCGGCCGCAGGAGTAGGGCCAACGCGATGTTGCAGCGGCCGCAGGAGTAGTGCTCGCGGTGTAGCGCCCCTTCCCTTCCGGCACTACGGTCCTCCCCGTCATCGCATGGACGGGAGGACGACCCGGTGCGCACCGCGAACACTCGAACCATCGTCATCTGGACCCTCGTCGGACTGGTCGGCGCCACCGGCTGGGCGGTACTCGCGCTGGCCCGCGGGGAGGACGTCTCCGCCGCCTGGATGGTCGCCGCGGCCCTCGGCTCGTACGCCATCGCCTACCGCTTCTACGCCAAGTTCATCGCGTACAAGGTCCTGAAGGTCGACCGGACCCGGGCCACCCCGGCGGAACGGCTCGACAACGGCATCGACTTCCACCCCACCGACCGGCGCGTGCTGCTCGGCCACCACTTCGCCGCGATCGCCGGCGCCGGACCGCTCGTCGGGCCGGTGCTCGCGGCGCAGATGGGCTATCTGCCGGGCACCATCTGGATCATCGCGGGCGTCATCTTCGCAGGCGCGGTCCAGGACATGGTGGTGCTGTTCTTCTCCACCCGCCGCGACGGCCGTTCGCTCGGCCAGATGGCCCGCGAGGAGATCGGCCCGTTCGGCGGCGCGGCGGCGCTGCTCGCCGCCTTCGCCATCATGATCATCCTGCTCGGGGTGCTGGCCCTGGTCATCGTCAACGCCCTGGCCGAGTCGCCCTGGGGCACCTTCTCCATCGCGATGACCGTCCCGATCGCCCTGCTGATGGGCGTCTACCTGCGAGTCCTGCGCCCCGGCCGGGTCAGCGAGGTCTCCCTCATCGGCGTGGGACTGCTGCTGCTCGCGCTGGTCGCGGGCCGCTGGGTGGCCGAGTCCTCGTGGGCCGACGCGTTCACGCTCGCGCCCTCCACGCTGGTGATCTGGCTGGTGGCGTACGGCTTCATCGCCTCGATCCTGCCGGTGTGGATGCTGCTCGCGCCCCGCGACTACCTCTCCACCTTCATGAAGATCGGCACGATCTTCCTGCTCGCCCTCGGTGTCGTCGTCGCGCTGCCGACGCTGAAGATGGACGCGGTGACCGACTTCGCCTCACGCGGCGACGGCCCGGTGTTCGCGGGCTCCCTGTTCCCGTTCGTCTTCATCACCATCGCCTGCGGAGCCCTCTCCGGCTTCCACTCCCTGATCTCCTCCGGTACGACGCCGAAGATGATCCAGAAGGAGACGCAGGTCCGGATGATCGGCTACGGCTCCATGCTGATGGAGTCGTCGGTCGCCGTGATGGCGCTGGTCGCCGCCTCGGTCGTCGACCCGGGCCTGTACTTCGCGATGAACGCGCCGGCCGGTGTCATCGGTGACTCGGTGCAGAACGCCTCGCAGGTGGTGGGGAGTTGGGGCTACCAGATCTCCCCCGAGGACCTCGCCCAGGCCGCGAAGAACGTCGAGGAGGCGAGCCTGCTCTCCCGCACCGGCGGCGCCCCCACGCTCGCCGTCGGCATCTCGGACATCTTCTCCCAGATCACCGGGGACAGTCTGCGGGCCTTCTGGTATCACTTCGCGATCATGTTCGAGGCGCTGTTCATCCTGACCGCGCTGGACGCCGGCACGCGCGTGGGCCGGTTCATGCTGCAGGACACCCTGGGCAACGTCTACCGCCCCTTCAAGGACGTCAGCTGGAAGCCCGGCCTGGTCATCTGCAGCGCGATCGTGTGCGGCCTGTGGGGGTACTTCCTGTGGGTGGGCGTCCATGAACCCCTCGGCGGCATCAACCAGTTGTTCCCGATCTTCGGCATCTCCAACCAGCTGCTGGCCGCCGTCGCGCTGGCCGTCTGCACCACCCTGCTGGTGAAGTCCGGCCGCCTCAAGTGGGCGTGGATCACCGGCGTTCCGCTCGCCTGGGACGCCACGGTCACGCTGACCGCCAGCTATCAGAAGGTGTTCTCCAGCGACCCCAAGGTCGGCTTCTTCAAGCAGCGCCAGGTCTTCCAGGACGCCATCGACGACGGCAGGATCCTGCCGCCCGCCAAGACCATGGACGACATGCACACCGTCGTCACCAACTCCACCGTGGACGGCGTCCTTTCGGCGGTCCTCGCCCTGCTCGTCGTCATCGTCGTCGTGGACGCGGCGCGTGTCTGCGTCCGGCACGTCCGCCGCCCCGCGCTGTCCACGCTCAGCGAGGCACCGTACGTCGAGTCGAAGATCGTCGCCCCGGCCGGGCTGTTCCCGACCCGCGAGGAGAAGGAGGAGCAGCGCGATGCGGTCACTGCGGCGGGTTCTTAGGGCCGTGCGCTGGTACGTCCGCGAGCTGACCGGCGAATCGGCCTACGACCGCTATGTGGCGCACGTGCGCAGGGACCACCCCCTGGCGCCCGTGCCGACCCGGCGCTCCTTCGAGCGGATGCGGACGGACCGGCAGGAGTCGGACCCGCGCCAGGGTTTCCGGTGCTGCTGAGGCCGGTTGGCCGGACCGATATGCGGACGAGGGGTTCCGTTTCTGCGACACCGTGACCTAGATTGCCTGCGCGTTTCACAGGTGATCAGCGAGGGGACGGAGCCGTCAGATGTCACAAGCCCCAGAGGCGAGCGGAGAGCCGGTGGTGACGCCTGTGCGCGTCGTCATCGGCCTCTGCCTGTTCGCGCCCTTCGTGGCGATGCTGTGGGTCGGGTCGTACGCGAAGGCCGACCCGGCCTTCATAGGCATCCCGTTCTTCTACTGGTACCAGATGGCCTGGGTGGTCCTGTCGACCGCGCTGACGATGGTCGCGTACAAGCTGTGGCAGCGTGACCAGCGCGCACGTCGTGGAGGCGGCAAGTGAACGACGGCGTGAACGGCGTCGCACTCGCCGTCTTCATCTTCTTCTTCCTGGCCGTCACGGTCATGGGCTTCCTCGCCGCGCGCTGGCGCAAGGCCGAGAACGAGCACAGCCTCGACGAATGGGGCCTGGGCGGACGGTCGTTCGGCACCTGGGTCACCTGGTTCCTGCTCGGCGGCGACCTGTACACGGCGTACACCTTCGTGGCGGTCCCGGCGGCGATCTACGCGGCCGGCGCGGCGGGCTTCTTCGCGGTGCCGTACACGATCCTCGTCTACCCGCTGATCTTCACGTTCCTGCCCCGCCTGTGGTCGGTCTCCCACAAGCACGGGTACGTGACGACGTCGGACTTCGTGCGCGGCCGCTTCGGCTCCAAGGGCCTGTCGCTGGCGGTGGCCCTGACCGGCATCCTCGCCACCATGCCGTACATCGCGCTGCAACTCGTCGGCATCCAGGCGGTGCTGGACGTGATGGGCGTCGGCGGCGGGGAGGACACCAACTGGTTCATCAAGGACCTGCCGCTGCTGATCGCGTTCGGTGTGCTGGCCGCGTACACCTACTCCTCGGGGCTGCGCGCCCCGGCGCTGATCGCCTTCGTCAAGGACACCCTGATCTACCTGGTGATCGCGGTGGCGATCATCTACATCCCGATCAAGCTGGGCGGGTTCGACGACATCTTCGCCGACGCGGGCGAGAAGTTCACGACCACCGGGGTGGGCGGTCTCGTCCCGCCGGAGGCCGGCCAGTGGACGTACGCCACCCTGGCGCTGGGCTCGGCGCTGGCGCTGTTCATGTACCCGCACTCGATCACCGCGACCCTCTCCTCCGGGAGCCGTGAGGTGATCCGCCGCAACACCACGATCCTGCCGCTGTACTCGCTGATGCTCGGTCTGCTCGCGCTGCTCGGCTTCATGGCGATCGCGGCCGGGGTGAAGGTGGACAACGGCCAGCTGGCGATCCCGCAGCTGTTCGAGAACATGTTCCCGGACTGGTTCGCGGGCGTGGCCTTCGCGGCGATCGGCATCGGCGCCCTCGTACCGGCGGCCATCATGTCCATCGCGGCGGCGAACCTCTTCACCCGCAACATCTACAAGGACTTCATCAAGCCGGACGCCACCCCGCAGCAGGAGACCAAGGTCTCCAAGATCGTGTCCCTGCTGGTGAAGGTGGGCGCGCTGGCCTTCGTCCTGACGATGGACAAGACGGTCGCCATCAACTTCCAGCTGCTGGGCGGCATCTGGATCCTGCAGACCTTCCCGGCCCTGGTCGGCGGCCTGTTCACCCGCTGGTTCCACCGCTGGGCGCTGCTCGGCGGCTGGGCGGTCGGCATGCTCTACGGCACGGTGGCGGCGTACGGTGTCGCCTCGCCGACCCAGAAGCACTTCGGCGGCTCGTCGAAGGAGATCCCCGGCATCGGGGAGATCGGCTACATCGGCCTGACGGCGTTCGTGCTGAACCTGGTCGTCACCGTGGTCCTGACCTTCGTCCTGAGGGCGGCGAAGGCCCCCGAGGGCGTCGACGAGACGAGCCCCGAGGACTACACGGCGGACGCGGGCGACCCGGGCGTGCAGAAGGAACTGAAGCCGATTCCCTGACCGGGAACCCCACCCGCAGCGGGCCGCCGATGCAGGACATCGGCGGCCCGTCGTCGTCCACACTCGACCGCATGGACTTCCAGATCCGGCCGGTGGAACCCGCCGAACACGACGAACTGGGCGAGATCACCGCCCGCGCCTACCTCCAGGACGGCCTCCTCACCTTCGGCGAGGACGACTGGTACCTCGGCGAACTCCGCGACGTCGCCAAGCGGGCGGCAGCCGCCGAGGTCCTGGTGGCCGTGGAGAGCGGCCGGCTCCTCGGCGGCGTCACCTTCGTCCCGACCGGCGGCCCCATGGCCGATCTCGCCCGCCCCGGGGAGGCGGAGATCCGCATGCTGGCGGTGGCGCACGCGGCCCGCGGCCGGGGCGTGGGAGAGGCCCTCGTGCGCGCCTGCGTCGACCGGGCGCGCACGACGACGGGGTGCACGGGCATCGTCCTGTCCACCCAGTCCCTGATGCACACCGCCCACCGCATCTACGAGCGCCTCGGCTTCCGGCGCGCCCCGGAGCGCGACTGGAACCCGATCCCGGAGCACGGCGACTTCACTCTCCTCACCTATGAGTTGACGCTCTGAAGCCGACGCGACACAACATCTGGGGGTGACATCGCGGGGCGGCACAAGATGTATGCTCGTGCTCGCTGTCGCCGCAGGGGAATCCGGTGCGAATCCGGAACTGTCCCGCAACGGTGTACTTGGGCACATCTGTGCCCGATCGTCAGTCCGAGGACCTGCCGACAGCGCACCCGGCCGTCCGGTCCGGGTGCCAGACGTCCGGGCCTCGAGGAATGGGCCGGTGGACGCGACGCCCCGTGCGCTCGTGAGCTGCCGCCTGCCCTCCGCAAGGCCCCGTGCCGAGCGAGGGAGAGCCCCCAGTGACCATCGCGCCAGCCGACCCGGCTTCAGCTTCAGCCGCCCAGGTGGAGACCGACGGTCCCGGAACCGCGCTGCTGCGGACCCTGACCGAGCTGACCTCCGACCTCCCCGACGCCGACCCCGGCCGGGTCGCAGCCGCCGCGCTGCGCGGCCGGTCCGCCCGCGCGGACGAGGCGGAGTTGCGTGAGCTGGCCACCGAGGCGGCGGCCGGGCTCATCTCCGAGGACCCCGCCTACTCCCGGCTGGCCGCCCGGCTGCTCACCCTCGGCATCCGCGAGGAGGCCGCCTCCCAGGGCGTCACGTCCTTCACCGGGTCGGTCGCGGTCGGCCACCGGGAGGGACTCATCGCCGACCGGACCGCGGAGTTCGTACGGATCCACGCCGAGCGCCTGGACGCGCTGGTCGACCCGGGCGCCGACGACCGCTTCGGCTACTTCGGACTGCGCACCCTGCACAGCCGGTACCTCCTGCGGCACCCCCTCACCCGCAAGGTCGTCGAGACCCCCCAGCACTTCCTGCTCCGCGTCGCCGCCGGCCTCGCCGAGGACGACACCGTCCGCGCGCTGGACGAAGTCGCCGCGCTCTACCGGCTCATGAGCCGTCTCGACTACCTCCCCTCCTCCCCCACGCTCTTCAACTCCGGCACCCGGCACCCCCAGATGTCGTCCTGCTACCTCCTCGACTCCCCCAAGGACGAGCTGGACTCCATCTACGACCGCTACCACCAGGTCGCCCGGCTCTCCAAGCACGCCGGCGGCATCGGGCTGTCGTACTCCCGCATCCGCGCCCGGGGTTCGCTGATCCGCGGCACCAACGGGCACTCCAACGGCATCGTCCCGTTCCTGAAGACCCTGGACGCCTCCGTCGCCGCCGTGAACCAGGGCGGCCGCCGCAAGGGAGCCGCCGCGGTCTACCTGGAGACCTGGCACTCCGACATCGAGGAGTTCCTGGAGCTGCGCGACAACACCGGTGAGGACGCCCGCCGTACGCACAACCTCAACCTCGCGCACTGGGTGCCGGACGAGTTCATGCGCCGGGTGAACGCCGATGAGCCGTGGAGCCTGTTCTCCCCCGCCGACGTGCCCGAGCTGGTCGACCTGTGGGGCGAGGAGTTCGACGCGGCGTACCGCGAGGCGGAGGCGAGCGGGCTCGCCCGCCGGACCATCCCCGCCCGTGACCTGTACGGCCGCATGATGCGCACCCTCGCGCAGACCGGCAACGGCTGGATGACCTTCAAGGACGCCGCCAACCGCACCGCCAACCAGACCGCCCTGCCGGGCCATGTGGTCCACTCCTCCAACCTCTGCACCGAGATCCTGGAGGTCACGGACGACGGGGAGACCGCGGTCTGCAACCTGGGGTCGGTCAACCTCGGTGCCTTCGTCGACCGGGGCGGCATCGACTGGGAGCGCCTGGACGAGACGGTCCGCACGGCCGTCACCTTCCTCGACCGGGTCGTCGACATCAACTTCTACCCGACCGAGCAGGCGGGCCGCTCCAACGCCAAGTGGCGCCCCGTGGGCCTGGGCGCGATGGGCCTGCAGGACGTCTTCTTCAAGCTGCGGCTGCCCTTCGACTCGCCGGAGGCCAAGGCGCTCTCCACCCGGATCGCCGAGCGCGTGATGCTCGCCGCCTACGAGGCCTCCGCCGACCTCGCCGAGCGCAACGGCCCGCTGCCGGCCTGGGAGAAGACCCGTACCGCGCGGGGCGTCCTGCACCCCGACCACTACGACACCGAACTCACCTGGCCCGAGCGGTGGTCGGCGCTGCGCGGCCGGATCGCCGAGGTCGGGATGCGCAACTCCCTCCTCCTCGCCATCGCGCCCACCGCCACCATCGCGTCCATCGCCGGCGTCTACGAGTGCATCGAGCCGCAGGTGTCCAACCTGTTCAAGCGCGAGACGCTGTCCGGTGAGTTCCTCCAGGTCAACTCCTACCTGGTGCAGGAGCTGAAGGCACTGGGCGTCTGGGACGCCCGCACCCGCGAGGCGCTGCGCGAGGCGAACGGCTCGGTGCAGGACTTCGGGTGGATCCCGGAGGAGGTGCGGCGGCTGTACCGCACGGCGTGGGAGATCCCGCAGCGCGGGCTGATCGACATGGCCGCGGCCCGGACCCCGTTCCTGGACCAGTCCCAGTCCCTGAACCTCTTCCTGGAGACGCCGACCATCGGCAAGCTCTCCTCGATGTACGCGTACGCCTGGAAGTCCGGGCTGAAGACGACGTACTACCTGCGCTCGCGCCCGGCGACCCGCATCGCCCGCGCGGCCCAGGCCACCGTCCCCGTCCCGCAGGCGACCTCCGAAGAGGCCGTCGCCTGCTCCCTTGAGAACCCCGAGTCCTGCGAGGCCTGCCAGTAATGACCACCCGTAACCAGAATCTCCTCGACCCAGGCTTCGAGCTGACCCTGCGCCCCATGCGCTACCCCGACTTCTACGAGCGCTACCGGGACGCCATCAAGAACACCTGGACCGTGGAGGAGGTCGACCTCCACTCGGACGTCACCGACCTCGCCAGGCTCACGCCCTCCGAGCAGCACCTGATCGGCCGGCTGGTCGCCTTCTTCGCGACGGGCGACTCGATCGTGGCGAACAACCTGGTGCTGACGCTGTACAAGCACATCAACTCCCCCGAGGCGCGGCTGTACCTGAGCCGCCAGCTCTTCGAGGAGGCCGTGCACGTCCAGTTCTACTTGACGCTGCTGGACACCTACCTCCCCGACCCGGAGGACCGGGCGGCGGCCTTCGACGCGGTGGAGAGCATCCCCTCCATCCGCGAGAAGGCCGGGTTCTGCTTCAAGTGGATCAACGAGGTGGAGAAGCTGGACCGCCTGGAGACCCAGGCCGACCGCCGCCGCTTCCTGCTCAACCTGATCTGCTTCGCCGCTTGCATCGAGGGCCTGTTCTTCTACGGCGCCTTCGCGTACGTCTACTGGTTCCGCAGCCGGGGCCTGCTGCACGGCCTGGCCACCGGCACCAACTGGGTGTTCCGCGACGAGTCGATGCACATGAGCTTCGCCTTCGACGTCGTCGACACCGTCCGCAAGGAGGAGCCGGAGCTCTTCGACGACCAGCTCCGGCAGCAGGTCACCGACATGCTGCGGGAGGCCGTCGAGGCCGAGCTGCAGTTCGCGCGCGACCTGTGCGGTGACGGCCTCCCGGGCATGAACACCGACTCGATGCGGCAGTACCTGGAGTGCGTCGCCGACCAGCGGCTGACCCGCCTCGGCTTCACCCCGGTGTACGGCTCGGAGAACCCCTTCTCCTTCATGGAGTTGCAGGGGGTTCAGGAGCTCACCAACTTCTTCGAGCGGCGTCCTTCGGCGTACCAGGTCGCGGTGGAGGGCACGGTCGACCTGGACGAGGACTTCTGAGCACCGGCCTGCTGAGCACCGGCCTGCCGGAGCTGGCGGTCGGTCCGGCGCTCGTGGCGCAGGCCCACGAGCGCCGGGGCGGCGAGCAGAAGGAGGAGAACGGTCACGGTCAGAGTTCCGAGGAATGCGTCCATGAGGTAATCGTCGTACCGGGCCGACACTCCTGACAGTGGCAGGACTGCCGTACACCATCGAATTACTGCCACCTCCGTGCGACACTGACCACATGCTGAGAAACGTGGCGGTGGCCCTGCTCGACGGCGTGCATCCCTTCGAACTCGGGGTGGTCTGCGAGATCTTCGGTCTCGACCGCAGCGACGAGGGGCTGCCGGTGTACGACTTCGCGGTCGTCTCGGCCGAGGGCCCGGCGCTGAGCACGCACATCCCCGGGTTCACGGTCTCCACCCCGTACGGCCTCGACCGCCTGGAGGAGGCCGATCTGATCGCCGTGCCGGCCGGCAGCGGCTACCTCGGCCGGGAGTATCCGCCCGCGCTGCTCGACGCCCTGGTACGGGCCGTGGACCGGGGCGCCCGGGTGCTCAGCGTCTGCTCCGGCGTCTTCGTGCTCGGCGCGGCCGGGCTGCTGGACGACAGGCGCTGCGCGGTGCACTGGCGGCAGGCCGACGAGCTGGCCCGGCGCTTCCCGCGCGCGGTGATCGAGCCGGACGTGCTGTACGTGGACGAGGACCCGGTGATCACCTCTGCGGGCACGGCCGCCGGCATCGACGCCTGTCTGCACCTGGTGCGCAAGGAGGAGGGCGTGGAGGTCGCCAACGCCATCGCCCGGCGCATGGTGGTGCCGCCGCACCGGGACGGCGGGCAGGCGCAGTACATCGACCGCCCGCTGCCCCGCTCCCAGTGCGACACGGTCGGCGATGTCCTGACCTGGATGGAGCGGCATCTCGACGAGGAGGTCACCGTCGAGCAGCTCGCCGACCTCGCGCACGTGTCGCCGCGCACCTTCGCCCGCCGCTTCCAGCAGGAGACGGGCACCACGCCCTACCGCTGGATCCTGCGGCAACGCGTCCTGCTGGCGCAGCGGTTGCTGGAGACCACGGACGAGACGGTGGACGCCGTCGCGAGCCGGGCCGGGTTCGGCACCGCGGCGGCGCTGCGCCACCAGTTCGTCCGTACCCTCGGGACCACCCCGAACGCCTACCGGCGCACCTTCCGGGGCCCCGAGGCGGCCTGAGCCGTCACCTGGGCACCGGCTTGAGCAGCAGGTTGTGCGGCCGGAGCGTGATGCCCACCCGGGTGCCGTCCTGGGATCCGGGCACCTGCTCGAAGTAGTACTTCGAGGCCACCGCCGCCGTGATCAGCGTCAGCTGCGCCATGGAGAAGTGGTCGCTCGGGCACTTGCGGTTGCCCACGCTGAACGGGCTCATGGCGTATTTCGGGACCTCCTTCGCGCGTTCCGGAAGCCAGCGGTCGGGGTCGAAGCGAAGGTTGTCCCGGTACGACTCCGGGTCGCGCTGGATCGCATACGGGCTGTAGATGATGTCCGCCCCCGCCGGAATGCGATACCCGCCGAGCTGGGTGTCGGTCACCGCCCGGCGCGTCAATATCCAGACGGCCGGACGCAAACGCATCGCCTCGACGACGACATTGTTGGTGTGCCGCAGCGCCCGGACATCCGCGAATGCGACGGGTCGGCCGCCGGTGACGGATTCGACCTCCGCGGCCACCCGGTCGGCTTGCTCAGGATGTTCCGCGAGCACCTGCAGCAGCCACATGACCGTGGACGCGACGGTTTCGCTGCCGGGGGTGAGTATCGCGACGACCTGGTCGTGGATCTCCTGTTCCCCGATCGGTTCGCCATTGTCGTCCTTCGCCTCCAGCAAGGCCGTCAGCAAATCGTCCGGCTTTTGACCAGATGCCCGCCGCTCGGCCACGATCTCGTCGACCAGGAGATGCAAATCGGCCAACGCCCGGTTGAATTTGCGGTTCGGCGGGAGAGGCAGCCGGTAGAGCGGCCCGGCCGGTATCACCATCCGGCGGTACATACCGCGGAAGACGGTGGCGAGCGCAATGCACAGCCGCTCGGCCCGCTCGTCCATGAAGTCGCCGCGCAGCAGACAGCGGGCGGCGATCCGGACGGCCACCCGGAAGGACTCCGAGGTGCAGTCGATCGTCTCGCCGGGCCGCCAGCGCACGGTCAGCGCATGCGCCTCCTCCTCCATGATCGGCCCGTACGCGGGGATCGCGTCGAGCCGGAACGCGGGCTGGATGGTGCGCCGCTGGCGCCGGTGCCGGGGGCCGTTGGCGGTGGCCACGCCCTCCTTGCCGAGCAGGCCCTCGAGGGACTCCCACAGCGGCCCGTCGATCTTGAAGTCGGGGCTGAGGGCCAGGGCGCCGGTGAGGTGCGGAGCGGTGACCGCGTACACCGTCTTGGGGCCCAGCCGCAGCCGGACGACATCCCCGTGCGCGCGCAGCGCCGCCATGAACGCGAGCGGGTCGCGCACCAGTTTCCAGCCGTGTCCGAGAAGCGGGACACCGCCGCCGGCGACAGGCGGTTCTCGGAGTTCCGATTCCGCATATATCTGCGCTTCGGGCTTAGCAGACTCGACGGTCATTTCTCACCTGCCGCTTCGTTGTTGACGTACGGGGGCGTGGACCGGTCGTCCCAGCTGTCGACCATGTACCGGCCGGACTCGTGGTGGAACCAGTAGACGGTGCTGAACCAGTTGCGCATATTGCAGACGCAGGCCCTCACCGCGGCACTCATTTCCTTTCCCTGCAGGGTGCCGTCGTCGAGATCGTCGGCGAGGCGCAGGGCGGCCCGCTCGGCGACCAGGAATTCGGATATGCATTCCTCTATGCGCCGCCGGAGTTCCACCACCGCTTCTTCCAGAGTCAGTCCGTGATGCTTGATGAGACTGATTCCGAGATTGTGCACCTCATCGCCCGCTATTTCCTTGGGCAGTGAACAGAGGTCGTTGTACCAGGCGGCGAATTCCTGGCTCAGCAGCGCCGCCCGCCGAAATGCGGGGTGTTTCCGTACCGCATCCGGGAGTTCACATCCGGCGCTCGGCTCCAGCAGATCGGTCCAGATCCAGTGCGCGAAGGTGAGGCGGCGCAGGGCGAGGTAGTCCTCGACCGTGGGGATGATCCCGTGCGTGCGGTTGTGGAATTCCCGGTCGTAGGCCTCGATCACCGTGTGGAAGTGCCGGGCGAACCGGGCGTTCCACGTCGGCGGCAGGAAGGAGTACAGCCGCACCATGCTGTCCGCGAACCCGGCCACCAGCGGGTCCTCGTGGTGCAGGTGGTCCTGGGGGGAGTCGAGGGCCGTGTGCAACCGGAACCTCAGCCGCCGCCAGGCGGACGGGCGGCGGTGCACGATGTCGCGGTCGTGCCGGTCGTCCCAGACGAAGAACCACGCGCTGTAGTCCGCAATGGCCTGGAGGACGTCCTCGGGGGCGCCGATGTAGTACCCCGCCATGAGGTCGGTGTAGCAAAGACCGTCGGCATATTCCGCCACCTTGTCCGCCGGCATGAGGCGTTTTTCCAGCAGCCAGGTGCGCGTGTTCTCCTGAAGCCGCGGCCAATACGGGTGCAGTTGCCTCGGAAACGCCGACTCGATCACCGGAAGGGACAGCGATGGTGGGACCGCGACCGCCGTCGGCGCAGATGTGGTGCTGTGTGAGAAAGCAGGCACGAACAAACCCCTCTCAGCCGCGAGTTGCGCACACCCCTCCCGCCGTGCCGGGCGTGCGCCGTTGCGTATCCCCGCACTTCCCATTCAGCACCACAACTGACCGATCTGGGAACGGATTTGCTCCATTCACTACCCCACAGTGCCGAGAATCTCCCCTTGTGTGACTGATTATGGATCAGTAGCTGCACGGATGGGATCGAATGTGCGACGCACAGACGAACGGCGCCTGGTCAGGAAGGGGTTCCTGCCCAGGCGCCGTGCGTTTGTGACGGGGGAAGCCTCGCGGGACGTCAGTCGTTGGCGACGACCGGGTAGCGGGGCTCGTTCTCGGCCATCTGCCGCAGCGCGTCCTTGCGTTCACGCTTGGAGAGCCGGTCGATGTAGAGGTAGCCGTAGAGATGGTCGGTCTCGTGCTGGAGGCAGCGCGCGAAGTAGCCGGTGCCGCGCACCTTGATCGGGTTGCCCTTCTCGTCCTGCCCGGTCACCTCGGCGTAGTCGGGACGGGCGAGCGGCGCGTACGCGGTCGGCACGGACAGGCAGCCCTCGTTGCTGTCGTCGAGCCGGCGCTCGTCCGCGGGCAGATCCACCAGCCTGGGGTTGCAGACGACGCCGACGTGCCGCGCCCCCTGGTCGTCCTGGCAGTCGTAGACGAAGACCTTGCGGTCCACGCCGATCTGGTTGGCGGCCAGGCCCACGCCCTCCGCGGTGCGCTGCGAGGCGAACATGTCCGCGATCAGCTGCTCCAGCTCCGGGCCGAAGTCGGTGACGTCCTGGCACTCCTTGTGGAGCACCGGGTTGCCCACCACGGTGATCGGCCGCGAGACACCCCGCTCGCGCCAGGCGCTCTCGCGCTCCTCGGTCTCCTCGGTGTCGATGACGAAACCCTCGTCGTCCACGGGGAGCACGCCCGCGTGCTGCTGATCGGTGTCCTGCTGCGCCATGACCGACGTACGCCTTCCTGGAAAACTGGGATTCGGTGCGGATACAGGGTACGGCGATGTGTCAGCAGACCTCTTCCAGATCCCGCCAGTCCCGCGCATCCGGGCTGTCCGCGACCCAGCCGTCCAGCAGCCCCCGCACCAGGGAAGCCGGCGCGGCCACCCCGCACTCGCGCTCCGGCACCCACAACTGCCCGTCCGTCCGGTGCCCGAGCGGCCCCGGGTGCCCCGGCTCGCTGTGGTCGTGCGGATCCAGGTGCTCCCCGTCGCCCTCGTCGGAGGGCATCCGGGACTCGGAGCAGGTCCGGCACAGCAGCCGTACCGAGGACGACCAGTCCTCCGCCGCGAACCCGGCGTCCGCCGCGAGCTGCTCCAGCGCGTCCCGGTCCTCCTCGGTCGCCGCCTCCAGCAGCACCACCCAGGTCGGCACCGGCGAGGGCGCCCACAGCTCGATCTCGTCGAAGACGGGGTAGGCGTGCCCCGCGGTGGTGGTCCGCTCGCCGTGCGGGACGCCGTCGTGCAGGACGACCTCGCCCCAGCGCCGCCCGGACGACGGCAGCGGGATCGACAGCACCTCGATCCGCGCCGGATCCAGTCGCCGCCCCCACACCACCTCGGCCTCCCCCTCCGGGGACAGCCGTACGGCCGCGCTGCCGAGGTCCATGCCGAGGGGCTCACCGGAGTCGGTGGCGCCGCCCGGCACCCGCAGCCCGTAGGCCTGCCAGGCCCGCCGGGCCAGCGGCCAGTCCTGGAGCGCGGTGGCGGCGATGCCGACGTTCCACCAGTCGGGCGCCCCGGTCTCCCGGTCGAGCAGTGCCACGGCCCTCAGGCCCGCCGCCCGCGCCTGTTCCCAGTCGTGCCGGAACTTGTGCAGCAGGGCGAGATTGAACCAGGACTCGGACAGCCAGGGCTCCAGATCGGCGGCTCGTGTCAGAAGCGCGCCCGCGTCCTCGTACCGACCGTCGCCGATCAGCGTGAACGCGCGGTCGGTGGCCTGCCGCCAGGAGGCGGAGGGCCGGTGACGTCCCTTGCCGAAGATCCTCACGATTCCCGCCTGCCAGTTCCGTGGAGTGGGCCGGCTGTGCCCCCGGACAACCTCTCGGAGACCCTCTCCCTTTCGCATCCAACCACGTACCGCTGGAGGGGCGCTCATTACCCATGGGTTACCCCACCGGACCCAGGGTCAGACAGTCTCTTGACAGCACTCTGGCCAGCGCCTCCACGACCTCGGGCGCGTAGTCGCCCGCGGTGCCCAGTCTCAGCTCCTCCAGCGCCGTCAGCGGCCCGCCCGGCCCGGCGCCCTGGGCCTTCTCCTCGTAGGCGTTCACCGCCCGTACGATCCGCGCGGCCACCGGCTGCTCGGGGTAGGGGTCGGCCTGCCGCTCGACGACCACGGCGACCGAGCCGTCGACACCGGTCTGGCGGACGACGGCACCGCCGAGCAGGGCGATCCTGCGCTGTTCGGCGGCGGGCAGGCCGGCGGTGGCGCCGCCCGGGACCGGGTCGACCAGGCTGAGCTGTCCGATGTCGTGCATCAGCGCCGCGTACTCCAGCACGGTGAGGTCGGCCCCGGCCAGGCCGAGGTCCCGGCCGACGGCGACGCTGAGCGCGGCGACCCGGCGGGCGTGACCGGGCGGGGTGCAGCCGGCGACCTCGGTGGCCCGGGCGAGGGAGGCGATGGTCTGCCGGTAGGTGGCGCGGACGGCGGCGTAGCGGCGGAAGGAGAGCTGGGTGAGCAGCAGCGGCAGACAGAACACGGGCAGCGCCCACAGCCCGACGACGGCCACCGCGAGCGCCATCACCGCGCCGGTCGCGCAGACGGCCGAGCCGATGCCGATGAGCGCCCGCAGCTCGTCCCTGAGCAGCGGGCCGAACGGCCATCCGGTCCTGGAGTGCGCGAGCGCGGCGACGAGCACGGCGTCGCACAGGGCGGTGAGGGCCAGCAGCGCGAGCAGCAGCAGCGCGTAGGCGGCGCCGCTCCACTCGTCGAAGACGCCCCGGTTGTACAGGGGCTGGAAGCAGACCGCGGCGAAGCCCACGGTGAGCACCCGCCGCGCCAGCTGGTCGGGCTCCGCGCTGCGGCCGCGGGCGATGTGCGGGGCGCTGCCGAGGAGGGCGGCGAGGACGACGACGGTGACGACCTGGAGCACGCCGTGGTGCGTGGGCTGCCCCGCCTCCTCGCCGAGCAGGGCGTAGGACAGGGCGCCCGCGGCGCCGAGCGGGGCGGCCTCGCGGACCTGGGCGCCGGTCCACCGGGCGACCTCGCCCACCGTGATGAGCAGCCCGAAGGCGAGGGCGGCGGGACGTTCCTCCAGACCGTTCCAGAGGGTGCCGGCGAGGGCGACGGCGGCCAGCAGGGCGGCCGAGCCATGGATGAGGACGCGGATCCACCCGGGCCGGGACGCGTTCACCGGTGCGCTTCCGGCCGGCCGGCGACCGGCGCGCCCTGCGCCGGCACCCGCCCCTCGCCCGCGGTGACCTCCGGATGCCATCCGGACCGCTCGATCACCCGCACCAGGGCCGACACCATCGCCGGATCGAACTGCGACCCCGCGCACCGCTGCAGCTCCGCCAGGGCCGCGGGGACGGGCCGGGCCCGCCGGTAGGACCGGGTGGACGTCATCGCGTCGAAGGCGTCGGCGACGGCCACGACCCGCGCGGGCTCGGGAATCTGCCCGCCCACCAGCCCGTACGGGTAGCCGCTCCCGTCGAGCCGCTCATGGTGGTGGAGTACGGCGGCCCGCGCCTCGCCGAGGAAGGAGATGCCCCGCACCATCTCGTGGCCGTACTCCGGATGCAGCTCGATGATCCGCCGTTCCTCGGGGGTGAGGGGCCCGTCCTTGCGCAGCAGCCGGGTGGGCACCCCGAGCTTGCCCACGTCGTGCAGGATCCCGGCGAACCGCAGCACCTCCACGCGCTCCGCGTCCATGCCCAGCTCGCGGGCGATCATCATCGAGGCCTGCCCGACGCGCTCGCTGTGTCCGCGGGTGTAGCCGTCCTTGATGTCGACGGCCTGCACCAGCGCCCGGATGGTGGCCTGATGGGCGGCCCGCTCCCGGTGGTACTGCGCGAACACCCACCAGGACACGCACATCGGCAGCAGCACGAGCAGCGCGGCGACCGGCCCGTAGGGGCTGCGCCACAGGACGGCCATCATCAGCCCGGCGAGGCCGTGCACGGCGACGGGTGCGAGGGAGCGCAGGAACAGCCCGCGCCAGGCCCGGCGCACCGGCACCCGCTCGGCCAGCGCGCGGATGCCCCCGTCGAGCAGGGCGAGCACCAGGCAGAAGGCCAGGACCGCGGCCCCGGCGGGCGCCAGGGCGTACGGGAAGTCGGGGGCGACGACCGCGTCCCGCCCGTCCAGCGCCCAGTGCACCCGGCCGGCGGCCCAGACGGCGAGCGCCAGCTGGGCGGCCCGCCACACCCGGCGCAGCACCGCGCCCTGGGAGAGCAGGGCACCGGGTACCGCCACCAGGGCGGCGGCGGGCGCGGGCAGCAGGAAGGCACCGGCGAGCAGGACCGGGTAGCAGGTGCCGGCGAAGCGCCGGCGGGCGATCTGCTCGCAGCCGGCGTACAGCGCGGCCAGGAGGGCGACGGCCCACCAGGGCGTACGGAGAGCCGGCAGCGGCAGCAGACAGAGCAGGGCGCCGAGGGCGACGCAGGCCACGTACACACGCGCCCGCGCGGGAATCCCCTCCATGTGCCCCTCCCCTGACCATGCCTGTCCGGGCTCCGGAGCCTAGGACGGCCAGGGGGGAGAGTGCGGGCGTATCACCCGCCGATTAGCACGTTCGAGTGACGACCGTCTGTTCCGGGGCAGGAGGTCAGGAGTCCTGCGGGGTCACGGTGACATCGTGCTCGGGCACGGCCTGACCTGAGCGGATCAGGTCCAGCCGCCCCAGGACCTTGGCCCTGAGGTCGGTCGGCACGTCGTCGTGACCGCAGCAGCGCTTCACGAGCTTCTTCACGGCCTCTTCGAGCCCGTACTTCTCCAGGCACGGCGAGCACTCCATGAAGTGCTGCTTGAACTTGTCGCGGTCGATGTCCGGCATCTCACTGTCGAGGAACTCGTACAGGTGGTCCAGGACTTCACTGCAGTCCGTCTCGTGCGGCTCTCCGCAGCTCATGAGCCCGAGCCTTTCGCTTCGTTCGACTCTCCGGCGCCCGCCGGGACCAGCCCGCGCTCACGGGCGTAGTCCTCCAGCATGCCGCGCAGTTGACGGCGGCCCCGGTGCAGCCGGGACATCACCGTACCGATGGGTGTCCCCATGATGTCCGCGATCTCCTTGTACGCAAAGCCCTCGACATCCGCGAGATAGACGGCGATGCGGAATTCCTCGGGGATCGCCTGGAGTGCTTCCTTCACGTCCGAGTCGGGCAGGTGGTCGAGCGCCTGCGACTCCGCGGAGCGCAGACCCGTCGACATGTGCGACTCGGCACGCGCCAGCTGCCAGTCCTCGATCTCCTCGGCCGCGGAGCGCTGGGGTTCACGCTGCTTCTTGCGGTAGGAGTTGATGAAGGTGTTGGTGAGGATCCGGTACAGCCAGGCCTTGAGGTTCGTGCCTTCGCGGAACTGGTGGAAGGACGCGTACGCCTTGGCGTAGGTCTCCTGCACCAGGTCCTCGGCGTCGGCCGGGTTGCGCGTCATGCGCAGGGCGGCCGAGTACATCTGGTCGAGGAATTCGAGCGCGTCCCGCTCGAAGCGCGCGGTGCGCTCGGCGCTGGTCTCCGCGGGCGTGTCCGTGCTCGCGCCCTGGCCCTCGGGCAGCTCCGCCTGGCCGTTGTCGGTCCCTGCGTCGGTACCGGTGACCGGACCCACCTCCTCAAGATTCCGGGCAGCACCGAGTCCGGTGCCACCAGAATCGGAGGATAGACGACTACCCGTTGCCGCCGCCCCTCGAATAGGAGCGGTCTTGCCCGCGTGCAGCACGGTCCAGTCCAGATCGCTGCGACTGCTGCGGGCCGGGCAGAAGGTCGAACCCATGCGGCGGACTTCCTCTCCTACGAACGTCGGTGCTGGTCGCCAGCACTCATGTCCGCCTCAACAGTGGTCCGGAGCCCGACATTCCCGAAGCTTCACCCACGTGACCGGGTCCACCGCACCACGGCGCCGGTGACGGCCTCGACGGCCTGCTCCTGGGTGATGCCCGCCCGCTTCGGCACGGCGAAGCCGTGGTCGCCGTACGGCACCTCGACCAGTTCGTAGGAGCCGTCGGGGAACTCCTCGGGCCTGCCGAAGGGGTCGTTGCCGCCCTGGACGACCAGGGTGGGCACCCCGGCGCCGAGCAGTTCCGCGGCGCGGGACTTCTCGGGCCTGCCCGGCGGGTGCAGCGGGAAGCCGAGGGCGAGGACGGCGTGGGCGCCTAGCTCGGTGGCGGTACGGCAGGCGACGCGGGCGCCGGCGCTGCGGCCGCCGGAGATCACCGGCAGGCCGGGCGCGGTCAGCGCGGGCCAGACGCCCCGCCAGCCGGTGTCGAGGGTCTTCGGGGCGGGGGCGACCTTCTTGCCGGCCACCCGCCAGGGCTGCTCCACCCGGGCGACGGTCACGCCGTGCGCGGGCAGGACCTCGGCGAGCGCCTTCAGGTCGCGTGCCTCGATGCCGCCGCCCGCGCCATGGCTGACGGCGAGCACGAGCCGTGCCTTCTTCGCAGGGTGCCAGGTGATACGGGCGTCCCCCGCGTCGGTGCTGATGATCTCGGTCGTCACATCAGAAGAGTGTGCCCTCCTCGGGGCCCTCCAGCTCCTTCAGCAGCTCGGGGCCGTTGTTGCGGACGCTGCTGACGGCGGTGGTCACCGGGTAGGCGCGCATCAGCCCGGCGGGCGGCGGGGCGAGCAGCTCGCGCAGGTCGTCGACGTCGGTGCGGGCCGGGTCGAGCCAGGCGTCCCAGCGGTCCGGGGTGAGCATCAGCGGCATCCTGGGGTGGATCTCGGCCAGCGCGTGCGGGCCCTCGGCGGGGGCCACGGCGAGCGGGGTCGTCTCCGCCTCGGTGGTGATCACGGAACAGGTGACCCACCAGGCCCCGGGATGGTCGTCGGGGAGGGTCTTGTCGCGCCAGAACTCGTAGAGACCGGCCATCGCGAACACCGACCCGTCGGCGGGGAGCACGAAGTACGGCTGCTTGCGCGGCCGCTTCTTCCTGCCCTCGACCTCCAGGTCCCGCTCCTGCTTGCCGGTGACCCACTCGTAGTAGCCGTCGGCGGGCAGGATGCAGCGGCGGGTGGCGAAGGCCCGGCGGTAGGACGGCTTCTCGTGGACCGTCTCGGCCCGCGCGTTGATCATCCGGGCGGCGCCCTCGGGTGTCTTGGCCCAGGACGGGACGAGCCCCCACTTGAGCTTGCGCAGCTGCCGGACCGGCCGCGGGTCACCGGCGTCCTTCACGGGGCGGTCGAGGACCGCGTAGACCTCTTTGGTGGGAGCGACGTTGTAGTCCGGCTCCAGGGTCTCCTCGGGCTCCCACTTCTCGATCTCAAAGATTCCTGCGAGATCCTCGGGCCTACGACTCGATGCATACCGTCCGCACATACGTGCCACACTGCCAGACTCCGCAGGAACACAGGGAGCACCCCGGACACATGGACAGCAGCACAGCGACCTCTCTCTGGGACGAACTGGTCGGCACCCAGAGCGAACCGGACCTGTGGGTCGTGATCGCGACCCTGGCAGCCGCCGTGGCCGTGGTCGTGCCGCAGGGCCTGTGGCGCCTCGCCCGCAACGCGATCACCATCGCCCACGAAGGCGGGCACGGCCTGGTGGCGCTGCTCACCGGCCGCCAGCTCACCGGGATACGGCTGCACTCCGACACCAGCGGCCTCACGGTCAGCAGAGGCAAGCCGCACGGCCTCGGCATGATCCTCACGGCGGCGGCGGGGTACACGGCTCCCCCCTTGCTCGGCCTGGGCGGTGCGGCCCTGCTGGGCGCGGGCCGCATCACCCTGCTGCTGTGGCTGGCCACGGCCCTGCTGCTGGCGATGCTGATCATGATCCGCAACGCGTACGGCGCCCTGACGGTCGTCCTGACGGGCGGCACCTTCGTGGTGGTCTCGTGGCTGGCGGGACCCCAGGTGCAGGCGGCGTTCGCCTACGCGGTGGTGTGGTTCCTGCTCATCGGCGGGGTGCGTCCCGCTTTCGAGCTACAGGCGAAGCGGGCGCGGGGCGGGGCGGGGGACTCGGACGCGGACCAGTTGTCGAGGCTGACGCACGTACCGGCGGGCCTGTGGCTGTTCCTCTTCCACGCGGTGTCGCTGTGTTCGCTGATAGGGGGCGGTCGCTGGCTGCTGGAGGCGTGACCAGCCCAGGTGAGGGGGCGGGACCGGTTCCGCATACGCCTCCGCCGCGCGGGCTCGACCAGCCACAACGGCGCAGCACCCGGACAACCGCGTCCTTATAGAGTGGGTCCATGGCCCCGAACGACGCACAAACCGCCCTCTGGCCCGCCCCCCACGCGCGCGGGGCCGTCGACGCGACCGTCCACGTGCCCGGGTCCAAGTCGGTCACGAACCGAGCCCTCGTGCTCGCGGCCCTGGCCAGCGAACCCGGCTGGGTCCGCCGCCCCCTCCGTTCCCGCGACACCCTCCTGATGGCCGGCGCGCTGCGCGCCATGGGCATCCAGATCGAGGAGGGCGTCGGCCCGGACGGCTCCGGCGAGGCCTGGCGGATCCTCCCGGCGGGGCTGCGCGGCCCCGCCACCGTCGATGTCGGCAACGCCGGCACCGTGATGCGCTTCCTGCCCCCGGTCGCCGCCCTGGCCGACGGCACCATCCGTTTCGACGGCGACCCGAGGTCGTACGAGCGCCCCCTGCACGGTGTGATCGACGCCCTGCGCGCCCTCGGTGCCCGGATCGACGACGACGGCCGCGGCGCGCTGCCGCTGACCGTGCACGGCGGCGGCGCCCTGGACGGCGGGCCGGTGGAGATCGACGCCTCGTCCTCGTCGCAGTTCGTGTCGGCGCTGCTGCTGTCCGGCCCCCGCTTCAACCAGGGCGTGGAGGTCCGGCACACCGGCTCCACGCTGCCCTCCGTGCCGCACATCCGGATGACGGTGGACATGCTGCGCGCGGTCGGCGCCCAGGTGGACACCCCCGAGTCGGGCGGTGAGCCGAACGTCTGGCGGGTCACGCCGGGCGCGCTGCTCGGCCGTGACCTGACCGTCGAGCCGGACCTGTCCAACGCCCAGCCGTTCCTGGCGGCCGCCCTGATCACCGGCGGCAAGGTGCTGATCCCCGCCTGGCCGTCCCGCACCACCCAGCCCGGTGACCGGCTGCGCGAGATCTTCACCGAAATGGGCGGTTCCTGCGAACTGACCGAGTACGGCCTGGAGTTCAACGGCTCGGGCGCCGTGCACGGCATCGACGTGGACCTGAGCGACGTCGGCGAGCTGACGCCGGGCATCGCGGCGGTCGCCGCCCTCGCGGACTCCCCCTCGACGCTGCGCGGGGTCGCGCATCTGCGGCTGCACGAGACGGACCGGCTGGCCGCGCTCACCAAGGAGATCAACGAACTCGGCGGGGACGTCACCGAGACCGCCGACGGTCTGCACATCCGGCCGCGCAGGCTGCACGGCGGCATCTTCCACACGTACGAGGACCACCGCATGGCGACCGCCGGCGCGATCATCGGCCTCGCGGTCGAGGGCGTGCAGATCGAGAACGTGGCGACGACGGCCAAGACCCTGCCGGACTTCCCCGAACTGTGGACCGGGATGCTCGGGAACTGACGGGCGGACCGGGATCATGCGCCGTTACGGCAAGCACACCGACGAGGACGACATCCGCAGCCGCCCGAACCGCAAGGGCAACCGGCCGCGTACGAACATCCGTCCCAAGCACGAGGAAGCGGTCGAGGGCATGGTCCTCACCGTGGACCGGGGCCGGCTGACCTGCCTGGTCGACGACCGGATCGTCATGGCGATGAAGGCCCGCGAGCTCGGCCGCAAGGCCGCCGTCGTCGGCGACCGGGTGGCCATCGTCGGCGACCTCTCCGGCCAGAAGGACACCCTGGCGCGCATCGTCCGCATCGCGCCGCGCACCTCGCTGCTGCGCCGCACGGCGGACGACGACGACCCCTTCGAGCGCGTGGTCGTCGCCAACGCCGACCAACTGGCCATCGTCACCGCCCTCGCCGACCCCGAGCCCCGCCCGCGCCTGATCGACCGCTGCCTGGTGGCCGCCTTCGACGGCGGCCTGACCCCCCTGCTGGTCCTGACCAAGTCGGACCTGGCCCAGCCCGACACACTGCTGGAGCTCTACGGCCACCTGGACATCCCGTACGTCGTCACCAGCCGCGAGGAGCTGGAGAACGGCGACGCGGCGGACCGGGTCCGGGCCGAACTGGACGGCAGGATCACGGCGTTCGTGGGGCACTCGGGGGTGGGCAAGACGACCCTGGTGAACGCGCTGGTCCCGGAGGAGCGGCGGCGGCTGACCGGTCATGTGAACGCGGTGACGGGCCGTGGCCGGCATACGACCACGTCGGCGCTGGCGCTTCCGCTGGCGGGGGGCGACGGCTGGGTGGTCGACACCCCGGGCGTGCGGTCCTTCGGGCTCGCCCACATCGATCCGTCCCGGGTCATCAACGCCTTCCCGGACCTGGTGGCGGGAACCGAGGGCTGCCCGCGCGCGTGCAGTCATGACGAGCCGGACTGCGCTCTCGACGCCTGGGTGGCCGAGGGTCACGCGGACCCGGCGCGGCTGTACTCGCTGCGCCGGCTGCTGGCGACGAGGGAGCGCACGGAAGGCGACTGACCTCCGCGTTGTTTGTCCGCACCCGAGTCCGGTAAGGGCATAATCGCACCGAGCCGGAAGAGCGACCCTGACCAGAGCCTGACGAAGCGGTCACAGTATGCGGGGATACGGGAGGACAGCACATGGCGTGGCTGCTGGTCGTTGTGGCGGGACTGCTCGAAACCGGGTTCGCCGTCTGTCTGAAACTCTCCCACGGCTTCACGAGACTGTGGCCGACGATCGCGTTCTGCGTCTTCGCGCTCGGCAGCTTCGGCCTGCTGACCCTGTCCCTGAAGAAACTCGACGTCGGCCCGGCGTACGCGGTGTGGACCGGAATCGGCGCGGCCGGCACCGCGATCTACGGAATGATCTTCCTCGGTGACATCGTCTCGACGCTGAAGATCGTCTCGATCAGCCTGGTGATCGTGGGCGTCATCGGCCTGCAGCTGTCGGGCTCGGCGCACTAGACGAGACGCCTCAGACCGGCAACTGCCGGGGCAGGGCGCCTCGTACGAGGTCGGCCACCCCGCCCTCCCCCGGCGGGGCCGCGACGCACGACAGCGCGATCCGGACGACGAGTTCGCAGGAGCGCGCGAGTTCGCCGCCGTCCGGCGTGCCCGTGCCGGGTGCGGACAGGGCGGCCACGGCACGGTCGCGGACGATGCCGACGAAGTCGCCGGGCGAGGGCAGCGGGCCATCGGCGCGGCGCTGGGCCGGTACGGCGGAGGAGGACGGCACGGCCGAGAGGGCCGGCGAGGGCAGGCGCTCGTCCCAGCAGCCGGTGAGCATGGCCCGGACGAGGGCGTTGTCGCGGGCGGCGGAGGCGGTCCACTCCGCGGTGGCGGTCAGCCGGTCGCGCGGGTCGGACGGGGTGTTCAAGGCCCGCTCCACACCGGCGAGATAGGAGTCGGCCTCCCGCCGCACGAGGGCCCGGGCGAGTCCCTCCTTGCTCCCGAACTCGTTGTAGAGGGTCTGCCGCGACACTCCGGCCGCGGCGGCCACGTCCACCATCCGCACCGCCGACCACGACCGGCGCGCGAGCGCCGTATAAGCGGCATCCAGCAGAGATTCCCGCGCTGCAGGCATCGTCGCCTCCCAGGGCCCCGGCTCTGCGCCCCAGGTTTGACGCGCCCGGCGGCACTGTCAAGGGGTGCGGAGCGGTGTGCCGGGAGGTGAGGGTCGCGTGACCGCCCTCCGCCCCCGGTGGCCCCGTGCGACGACCGGCGGATACCGTTCACCACATGCCCGACTACCACGACGACCTCCGCCTCGCCCACGTCCTCGCGGACGCCGCCGACGCCGCCACCATGGACCGCTTCAAGGCACTCGACCTCAAGGTCGAGACCAAGCCGGACATGACCCCGGTCAGCGAGGCGGACAAGGCGGCGGAAGAACTGATCCGCGGCCAGCTCCAGCGCGCCCGCCCCCGTGACGCGATCCTCGGCGAGGAGTACGGCATCGAGGGCACCGGACCCCGCCGCTGGGTCGTCGACCCGATCGACGGCACCAAGAACTACGTCCGGGGCGTCCCCGTCTGGGCCACCCTCATCTCCCTGATGGAAGCGGGCGAGGGCGGTTTCCAGCCCGTCGTCGGCGTCGTCTCCGCTCCCGCCCTCGGCCGCCGCTGGTGGGCCGCGAAGGGCCACGGCGCCTTCTCCGGCCGCAGCCTCTCCGCCGCGAGCCGCCTCCAGGTCTCCCGCGTCTCCCGGATGAGCGACGCCTCCTTCGCGTACTCCTCGCTGAGCGGCTGGGAGGAACAGGGCAGGCTGAACGGCTTCCTGGACCTCACCCGCGAGGTCTGGCGCACGCGCGCGTACGGCGACTTCTGGCCGTACATGATGGTCGCCGAGGGCTCCGTGGACATGTGCGCCGAGCCCGAGCTCTCCCTGTGGGACATGGCCGCCAACGCCATCGTCGTCACGGAGGCCGGCGGCACCTTCACCGGCCTCGACGGCCGCCCGGGCCCGCACAGCGGCAACGCCGCCGCCTCCAACGGCCTGCTCCACGACGAGCTCCTGGGGTACCTGAACGAGCGCTGCTGAGCCTCACGCGCCCTCTTGTTGACCCCCTCTTTGCCTGCCACTCTGAAAGCCCCGCCCTTGTGAATTTGTGAAACGGTGAACAAGGTGAACTCAGAGCGGGGACCCCACAGGAGGTGGCTGCATCCATGCTCGTCCGCGACGCCATGAGCACCGTGGTCCTCACCATCGGCCCCACCCACACCCTTCGCCAGGCCGCCGCGCTGATGTCCGCCCGCCGGGTGGGCGCGGCCGTCGTCCACGACCCCGACGCCGGCGGCATCGGCATTCTCACCGAACGCGACGTCCTCAACTCCGTCGGCCTGGGCCAGGACCCGGACACGGAACACGCTCACGCCCACACCACCACCGACGTCGTCTTCGCGGCGCCGTCCTGGACCCTGGAGGGAGCGGCCCAGGCGATGGCGCACGGCGGCTTCCGCCATCTGATCGTCCTGGAGCACGACGAACCCGTCGGGATCGTCTCGGTCCGCGACATCATCCGCTGCTGGGCGCCGCTGCGGCAGCAGGTGCCGGCCTGACGGACACGCGAACGGGCCGGACCCCCTTGCTCAGGAGGTCCGGCCCGCTTCGACAAGCGATCCAGTGCTGGTGGGTGTATCAGCCGCGCAGGGCCTGGACCGCGGCCTCCAGCCGCTTGCCGAAGTCCTCGTCCGCGTTGCGGAAGTTGCCGATCGCCCGCTCGACGATGTCCTCGCGCGAGACCTTCGAGATGAAGCCCGCCAGGTTCTCGATCAGGCGCTCCTTCTCGTCGTCGGACATCAGCCGGTAGAGGTTGCCGGCCTGCACGAAGTCGTTGTCCTCGGCGTGCAGGGGCGTGGGGTGGTTGCCCGTGCCCCCGCTGAAGCCGTCGTAGGGCTGCCACAGCGGACGGCCGGTCTGCGCCGGGCCGCCGAAGCTGTTCGGCTCGTAGTTCTTCGCACCGCCGTGGCGGCCGTCGTACAGGAGGCCGTCGCGGGAGTGGGTGCGCGCCTCGGTGGCGTGCGGGCGGTTCACCGGCAGGTGGTCGGCGTTGATGCCGACGCGGTAGCGGTGGGCGTCGCCGTAGGCGAAGAGGCGGCCCTGGAGCATCTTGTCCGGGGACGGGCCGATGCCGGGCACGAAGTGGGCGGGGCTGAAGATCGACTGCTCGACCTCGGCGAAGATGTTCTCCGGGTTGCGGTTGAGCTCCAGCTTGCCGATCTCGATCGGCGGGTAGTCCGCGTGCGGCCACACCTTGGTGAGGTCGAACGGGTTGAAGCGGTACGTCGCCGCCTCGGCCGCCGGCATGATCTGCACCTGCACGGTCCAGCTCGGGTAGTCGCCGCGCTCGATGGCCTCGCGCAGATCGCGCTGGTGGGAGTCGGGGTCCTCGCCGGCGAGCCTGTTGGCCTCGGCCTGGGTGAGGTTCTTGATGCCCTGGTCGGTCTTGAAGTGGTACTTGACCCAGAAGACCTCGCCGGCCTCGTTGTTCCACTGGTAGGTGTGCGAGCCGAAGCCGTCCATGTGACGGTACGAGGCGGGGATGCCGCGGTCGCCGAAGAGCCAGGTCACCTGGTGGGTGGACTCCGGGCTCAGGCTCCAGAAGTCCCAGACGTTGTCCGCCTCGGTGGAACCCGTGTACGGGTCGCGCTTCTGGGTGTGGATGAAGTCCGGGAACTTGATGGCGTCCCGGATGAAGAACACCGGGGTGTTGTTGCCGACGAGGTCGTAGTTGCCCTCCTCGGTGTAGAACTTCAGCGCCCAGCCACGCGGGTCGCGCACCGCGTCCGCCGCACCGAGGTTGCCGGCCACGGTCGAGAACCGCAGGAACGTCTCGGTCTGCTTGCCCACCTCGGAGAGGAACTTGGCCCGCGTGTACCGCGTGACGTCGGCGGTCACCGTGAAGGTGCCGTAGGCACCGGCGCCGCGGGCGTGGACCACACGCTCCGGGATGCGCTCACGGTTGAAGTGGGCCAGCTTCTCCAGGAGGAGCTGGTCCTGCACGAGCACCGGGCCCCCGACGCCCGCGGTCTCGCTGTTCTGGTTGTCGGCCACCGGTGCTCCGGCCTCCGTAGTGAGCGGTCCCTGCGTCACGTCTGCCTCCTGCGCCATTCCTTGCCCTACCTGTCCCTTGGCCAAAGCCGTTACCGATCCTAGCCTAGACAATGTCTAAGTCAAATAAGGTTCCAAAGTCACACCTATTCGGGATCTGGTCCTCTTGCTGTTAGGCTGATGGCCATGAGCGACCTTCTGGAACGGCTGCGCGGACGTGGATGGCGGATGACCGCGCAGCGGCGCGTCGTGGCCGAGGTCCTCGACGGCGAACACGTCCATCTGACGGCCGACGAGGTCCACGCCAGGGCTGTCGCCAAGCTGCCCGAGATCTCTCGCGCGACCGTCTACAACACCCTGGGCGAGCTGGTCACGCTCGGTGAGGTGATCGAGGTCGCCACGGACAAGCGCGCCAAGCGGTACGACCCGAACGCGCACCGTCCGCACCACCACCTGGTCTGCGCCCAGTGCGGCGCGATCCGCGACGTCCACCCGACCGGCAACCCGCTCGCCGACCTGCCCTCCTCGGAGCGCTACGGCTTCACGGTCTCCGACGTCGAGGTGACGTACCGCGGCCTCTGCCCGAACTGCGCGGCGGTCGCGTAACCAGACGCCCGCGAGGAGCCCCGGCATCGTGCGAACGGTGCCGGGGTTTTTTCGGCTGCTGCCGGACTGCGCCAGCCGGGCAACACCAAGGGCCGGAACCCTGATGGGTTCCGGCCCTTGGTCTTCAGTAGCGGGGACAGGATTTGAACCTGCGACCTCTGGGTTATGAGCCCAGCGAGCTACCGAGCTGCTCCACCCCGCGTCGGTGAATGCAACGTTACGTCAAGGACGCGGACAGAAGCAAATCGCTTTACGCGGGCGCGGCCCCGGAAGATCTCCGGAGCCGCGCTACGCCGACAGTTCCTCCCGCAGGGCGTCCCGCAACCGGGCCGCCCGCTGCGCGACCTCCCGGGGCCCCAGGGCCACCGCCCGGTCGGCCCACCGCTGCCCCTCCGCCAGCTCGCCGCGACGCGCGTAGACCAGGGCGAGCCGCAACGCCGCCCGACCGTGCCCGGCGTCCGCGGCCCGGGTCCACCACACGGCGGCCTCCGGCTCACTCCCCTCCCGGGCAAGCAGCAGCCCGAGGTTGAAGGCCCCGTTCCGGGAACCGGCCTCCGCGGCCTCCCGGTACCACCGGGCCGCCTCCACGACATCGCCCCGCGCGGCGGCCAGCATTCCCACCCGCACCTGCGCGCGCCGGTGCCCCTGCCCGGCGGCCCGCTCGTACCACTCCTCGCACTCGCTCTTCTCGTGCACGGACTCCCCGAGCTCATGCGCGGGCGCCGGCGGGCGCCGGGCGTCCAGCACGGTGGCCAGCCGGTACGCGGCCTCCGCGCTGCCGCCGCCCGCGGCGCACCGGAGATGCCGCTCGGCCCCGCCCTCGTCCCCGTCCCGCAGCCGGGCGATACCGGCCTGGAGCGCCGCCTCCGTATGACCGGCGGCGGCGGCCCGCTCGTACCACCGCAGCGCGACGCCGTCCTCTCCCCGCCCGGCGAAGAGGATCCCCAGGTTGAAGGCGGCGTCCACGCTGCCCGCCTCCGCGGCCTTGGAGAACCACGGCTCGGCGCCGGCGGTGTCCCCGCCCTGGAGCAGCAGGATCGCGAGCGCGTTGGCTGCCTCCCGGTGCCCGGCGTACGCCGCGCGCCGGTACCACTGCTCGGCCTGCACGGTCCGCCCCTGCTCGGCGCAGAGCAGCCCGAGGTTGTACGCGCCGTTCACATCACCGGCGTCCATCGCGGCCCGGTACCACCGCTCGGCGGTCTGGGTCTCGCCCCGCTCGGCATGCAGCGCGCCGAGCGCGTTCGCGGCGTTCCCGTCGCCCTCCTGAGCGGCCCGCAGCCACCACACGGCGGCGCTCTCGGTGTCCCCCGCGTCCCGCAGCAGGAACCCGAGCGCACACGCCGCCCGTGCCTCGCCGTCCTTGGCGGACGTCAGGTACCAGCGCCCGGCCTCCCGCAGCTCGCCGCGCCGCTCCAGGATCGCGCCGAGATGCAGCGCGGCCCGCCGGTGTCCGCGCGCGGCGGCCTGGCGGTACCACTGCTCGGCGTCCGCCGCGGCGGACGCCTCGCCCGCGGTGCCGGGGTCCACCCCGACACCGTTGTCACCGTCGCTCTCCCCCGTGCCCCGCCGGTCCAGCGCTCGCGCCAGGCGGTACGCGGCCTCCCGGTGCCCCCGCTCGGCCGCCGCCCGCATCCATCGCTCGGCGTCGGTGTCACCGCGGTGCTCCAGCAGATCGGCGAGCGCGTACGCGCCCAGCGCGTGCCCCTGCTCGGCGGACTGCCGCAGCCAGTACTCGGCGGCCGGCTCGTCCCCGCGCTCACGGTGATGGCGGCCCAGCGCGTGCGCGGCCGCGGCCGATCCGGCGACGGCGGCCACCCGCCACCACCCCGCGGCCTCCTCGGCGTACCCGCGCTGATGAAGGAGGACGCCCAGATTGTTGGCGGCGGCGCGGTCCCCCGCGGCGGTGGCGGCACGCAACTGGGGCTCGGCCGCGTCGAGATCGCCGCGGCGCAGCAGCATGGCGCCGAGGACGCTCATCGCCTCGGCGTCGCCGGTCTCCGCCGCGAGCCGCAGTCGCAGTTCCTCGGCGGCCTCACCGGCTTCGTCCCGGTCGGAAGACTGCACAAAACGCCCTGTCTCCAACAGAGTTGCCTTGTCCCCCATAACGTCCATCGTCGCACCACCTGCAACCTGGGTACACCTCGTATACCGCAGCCAGTGAGGTCACTTCAGCGTTTTGTCGACATGCCCACAGAGAGACAAGTCAAACACAGATGGGCCAACTCCCCACCGCGGCACGGCCGTCCCCACCGCTCGGCACATGCGTTCGCACATCACGAAGGCCCGGATCCTTGTCAGGATCCGGGCCTTCGCCATCAGTAGCGGGGACAGGATTTGAACCTGCGACCTCTGGGTTATGAGCCCAGCGAGCTACCGAGCTGCTCCACCCCGCGCCGTTGTTCTGCAACAGTATCACGGCGCGGGGTGGGCTTGATCAGCTGCTGTCCGGGCTGGGGCTGGGGCTGGGACTGTCGTCCCCGCCGTCACCGGACTCGCCGGCCTGGGCCTCCTCGGCCCGCCGCAGCGCTTCCTCCAGTGCTTCCTGCGCCCGGCCGTACGCCTCCCAGTCGCCGTCCTTCAGCGCCTGCTGGCCGTCCTCGAAGGCCTTCTGGGCGTCGTTCAGCGCCTCTTGGACCGTCGGGTCCTCGCTCGTCGGCGGTGGCGTCGGCTTGCTGGGGTCACCGTCGTCCTCCGGTGGCTCCGTCGGCTCCGGACTCGTACCCTCCGATCCGAAGATCTTGTTGAGCGCCTCTTCGAGGGTGTCCTCGAAGGCCGTACTGCCTCCGTAGGTCACCAACACCTTGCGCAGGAGGGGGTACTTGAGCCCGCCGCCGCGGACGTAGACGGGTTCGACGTAGAGGAGTCCGCCGTCCAGTGGCACCGCGAGCAGGTTGCCGTACTCGACGTTCGAGTCGCCTCTGCTGAGGAGGCTGATCGTCTCGGCGATGTCCTGTTCGGAGTTGAACTGGCTCTGGACCTGTTTGGGCCCGTTGACGGTGGTGTTCGTCGGCAGTTTCAGGATTCTGATCTTGCCGTAGTCGCTGGTGCCCGCTTCCGCGTCGACCGCCATGAACGCGCTGAGGTTGTCACGGCCGTTCGGGGTGAACGTCGTCGTCAGCGAGAACGCCTGGGACTTCTGGTCCGGCATCTTCATGCTCAGGTAGTACGGCGGCACCGCGTTGCCCGACTTGTTGGTCGGGTCGTCCGGCACCTGCCACACCTCGCTGCCGCTGAGGAACGTCGTCGCGTCGTCCACGTGGTAGCGGCTGAGCAGCTCGCGCTGGACCTTGAACAGGTCCTGCGGATACCGCAGATGGGCCATCAGGGCGGGAGAGATGTCGCTCTTGGACTCCACCGTGTCCGGGAAGGCCTTCATCCAGGTCTTCAGGACCGGGTCCTGGGTGTCCCACTGGTAGAGCTTGACCTCGCCGCTGTACGCGTCGACGGTCGCCTTCACCGAGTTGCGGATGTAGTTGACCTGGTTCTGCTGAGCCACCACCGCGCGGGAGTCGTTCGTCGCGGTCAGCGAGTCGGCCGTCGTGTCACCGAGGGTCGTACGGGACGCGTACGGATAGCCGTTGGTGGTCGTGTAGGCGTCGACGATCCACTGGATCTTGCCGTCCACGACCGCCGGGTAGGCGTCGCCGTCGATGGTCAGCCACGGCGCGACCGCCTCGACGCGCTCCTTGGGCGTGCGGTTGTACAGGATCCGCGAACCCTCGCCGATCGCCCCGGAGTACAGGATCTGCGGCTCGCTGAACGCCACCGCGTACGCGGCGCGGTTGACCGGGCTGGAGAGGTTGACCCCGCTGTTGCCCTCGTAGCTGTAGGTCTTCTCACCGGTGTCGTCGGAGTAGTCGATCTCCTTCTGGGGACCGCCGACGATCGAGTACGTCGAGGTCTTCTCGCCGTAGTAGATCCGCTGCTGGTACTTGCCGAGATCGCCCTTGGAGGGCAGGTCGGACTCGGTGAAGACCGGGCGGCCCTGGGAGTCGGCGCTGGTCCCCTCCGCGGCGACCGCGCCGTAACCGTGGGTGTAGCGGAAGTGGTCGTTGATCCAGTTGTTCTTCGGAATGCCGCTGAGGTTCAGCTCACGCAGACCGATGACCGTGTCCTGGTCCTTGCCGTCCTTGCTGTACCGGTCGACGTCCAGGTTGGTCGGGAAGCCGTAGTAGTTCCGGATCTGCTGGAGCTGCTGGAACGTCGGCGAGACGATGTTCGGGTCCATGATGCGGATGCTCGCGGCCTTGTCGACGTCGTCCCGCAGCTGGGCCTTGTCGTCGGTGCCGCTCTGCCCCGAGTACTCGGTGACCTTGGCGTCGTCGATGCCGTACGCCTCACGCGTCGCCTGGAGGTTCTTCTCCACGTACGGCGCTTCCTTGGCCTGCTCGTTCGGCTGGACCTGGAACTTCTGGACGATCGCCGGGTACAGGCCGCCGATGAGGATCGCCGAGAGCACCATCAGGCCGAAGCCGATGACGGGCAGCTGCCAGGTGCGCCGCCACAGGGTGGCGAAGAACAGCAGGGCGCAGATGACCGCGATGCAGAACAGGATCGTCTTGGCCGGCAGATAGGCGTTGGCGTCGACATACCGCAGACCGGTCCAGTTGTCGGTCGCCTTGAAGTCGCTGGACTTCACGGCCAGGCCGTACCGGTCGAGCCAGTAGGCGACCGCCTTCAGCGCGACGAAGATGCCGAGCAGCACCGACAGATGCCCGGTGGCCGCCGCGGTGGCCCGCGCGCCGGGGCTGGTGATGCGCAGCCCGCCGTACAGGTAGTGGGTGAGCGCGGCGGCGATCAGGGACAGGATCGCGGCGGCGAAGCCGAAGCCGAGCAGGAACCGGTACCAGGGCAGGTCGAAGGCGTAGAAGGAGACGTCCAGATCGAACTGGGGGTCCTTCTGGCCGAACGAGACGCCGTTGACCCACATCAGCCAGGTCCGCCACTGCCCGGAGGCGGAGGCGCCGGCGATCAGTCCGACCAGCGCGGTGATCGCGAGCAGCAGCCACTTCTTGTACGGCGCGATGCCCATGCGGTAGCGGTCGAGGCTCTGCTGCTCCATCGACATGGCGCTCAGCGGCGGGCGCAGCCGGTGCGCCAGCCAGATGTTCAGGCCCACCGAGAGGGCCATCAGCAGGCCGAAGACGAAGAACAGACCGATCTTCGTCCACAGGGTGGTCGTGAAGACGGACGAATAGTTCACCGACCGGTACCAGAGCCAGTCCGTCCAGAAGCCCGCGAACATGGTGAACGCCATGCCGAGTACGGCAAGGACGCCCAGCGTCATGAGCAGGGTCCGGACACGCCGGGACGGGCGGCCCACTCTGATCCGTGGCCCCGTCGGGCCTCCGCCGCGGTCCGGCATCTGGAAAGCCAAGGTGCGCACCTCGAAGTTCGCTGTTGATCCGTCAGGCCCACGTCTCGTGGAGCCCTCCGGGGGGCCTCGTGATCGTAGGCCCACACCTATGCAACTTACTCACGCTTTACTCGGTTCCCGATTCCGGGTGGGAACGAGGCAGGATTGTGACCATGTCCAACACTCCCATGGCGGCGAGCCCGCTCACCCGGGCCGTACTCGAGATCGACGAGTACGCCTCCGGCCTCGGCTGGGACCAGCCCGCCCGCCTGTTCGCCCTCGTAGACACCGCACGGCTGCGGGCCCAGGAACCCGGCCTCGCCCGCCAGCTCGGCCTGGAGGACGAGCAGGAGACCTCCGGCCTGACCCCCATCGAGCAGGACGAGGTGCCCACCGGCAAGCCGCTCGACGAATTCCTCGGCACCATCGCCTGGCCCGACGCGGTGACCGGCTGCGCGCTCACCGTGGAGCGGCTGATGCTGCCGCCGTCCGCGGAGGCCCAGGTGCCGCAGGACCTGAGCGGGGCCGCGCTGACCAAGTGGGTGGCGGACCACCCCGAGCGGCAGGAGGTCCGGATGACGGTCGCCGTGCTGCGCGACGGCACCCGCGAGTCGGCCCTGCGGCTGCGCGAGAAGGACACCCCGACGGAGGTCCTGACGGGCAAGGACCTGGTGCCGGGTCTGGCGGAGGCGCTGACGGCGACGTTCGAGGACTGAGGTCCCGGCGTCCTAGCTCGCGCCGCACGTCGGCAGGTCGGCGGTGTCGCCGGCGCGGATGTCCTTCAGGGCGCCGAGCGCGTCGTCCATGGTGCCGATCTTGACCAGGGTGAGCCCGTCGGGGGTGTCCTGGGCGGCGGCCGCGCAGTTGGCGGCCGGGGTGAGGAAGTACCGGGCGCCCTTGTCGCGGGCGCCGACGGTCTTCATCTCGATGCCGCCGATGGGGCCGACCTTGCCGTCGTCGTCGATGGTGCCGGTGCCGGCCACGAAGGAGCCGCCGGTGAGGCTGCCCGGGGTGAGCTTGTCGTAGATGCCGAGCGCGAACATCAGACCCGCGCTCGGCCCGCCCACGTCGGCGAGCTTGATGTCGATGCTGAACGGGAAGGTGTGGTCCGTCCCGGCGGAGATCCCGACGATGGCGCGCTTCTCGCCGCCGTCGTCGGCGGTCGTGGTGGTGATCGTGACCTTCTCCGTCCTGGCCGTCGCCCGCTGCTCCTTCTCGGCCGCGGCCTGTTCCTTGGCGGGCACGATCGTGAAGTCGACGTCCTCGCCGGGCTGGTGCCTGGTCACCAGTTCGGCGACGTCGGCCGGCTCGCGCACGGCGGTGCCGTCGACGGCCTTGATCACATCACCGGCGTGCAGCTTGCCCTCGGCCGGGGAGTCCTTGACGACCGTGGAGACGATCACCCAGGACTGCACGGGGATGTCCAGCGCCTCCAGCGCGGCGACCTTCGCGCTCTCCTGGGACTGGCTGAACTCCTCGGCGTTCTCCTGGGTGGACTCCTCCTCCGTCTTGCCGTCGGGGTAGAGGGTCTCGTGCGGCACGACCTTGTTGTCGTGCGCGAGCCAGCCGTAGACCGCCTCGACGAGGTTCATCCGGTAGTCGGCGCTGGTGACCCGGACCGTGGTCATGTTCAGGTGCCCGCTGGTGGCGTACGTCTTGCGTCCCGAGATCTGCAGCACCGGCTCGCCGCCGTGGTCCCCGAGGGTGTTCACCGTCGGCCCCGGGGACATCTCCGAGTACGGCACGGGGATGAACACTCCCGCGCACAGAAGCGCGATCAGCATCAGGGTGGAGGCGAGCATCGTCGCGGTGCGGCGTGGCATGCCTCGACAGTACGTGACACCCCTGTCGGCGTCCCGTCAGGGCCGAGTCTTCTCCATGGCCGCGCGGAACCGGGCATATCCGTCCAGCTCAGGACCGTCGCTCCGGGCCTTTCGCGTCCGGTGGGCCCAACTGCCCCACAGACCGGCGCCGATCGCAGCGACAAGCGGAATCAGCAACCAGGCGAGCGCCGCCATGCCGTCCTCCCAACCCCAGTGAGCGACCGCAACTGACTGATCAGCAGATTAACCATCCGCACTGACAACGCTCGGGGCAGGGGTGCGGTTACGCAACCGGAGAGGCGGGCGGGGCACGGCTCAACAGGCGCCGACCCACTCCTCGGTGCCGTCGGAGAACTTCTGGTGCTTCCAGATGGGCACTTCGTGCTTGAGATCGTCGATCAGCTTCCGGCAGGCCTCGAAGGCCTCCCCGCGATGGGGACAGGAGACGGCGACGACCACGGCCAGATCCCCGACCTGGAGATCCCCGATCCGGTGCACCGCGGCGAGCGCCCGCACCGGGTACGCACCGACCACCTTCTCGGCGATCCGCCGCATCTCGCTGTCGGCACTGGGATGACAGGAGTACCCCAGCTCATCGACGTCGGCACCCCCGTCGTGGTTGCGCACGGTCCCCACGAACAGGGCGGTGCCCCCGGCGGCGTCGTCCCCGACGGCCCGGAAGACCTCGTCGAGCGAGAGCGCGGTCTCCCGGACGGCGATCAACTTGATGGGGTCCTGCCCGGTCAGCTCGCCGGGGTGGTCGTTCATGGGTGCCATGCCCCCATCGTGCCCCACCCGGAGGAACCCGCGGAATACCGAAATCACCCGGCACACACGCGTGCGTCTTTGGAGCCTCCTACAGACGGCGGCTGCCGACGCGGGCCCCGCCCGACGGCAGCGGGCGCCCCGTCAGATCCGCCGCCGGGCCTTCCGTGCCCGCCGCACCACCGCCGCCGCGCCCAGCAGGGCCACCGTCGCACCCGCCGCCCCCGCCGCCGTCGCGTCCTTGCGGCCGAGCCGCCGTCCGGCCACCGTGTGCCGCCCGGCGACCTCCTCCAGCAGCTCGGCCAGCACCTCCTCGTTGGTCCACTGGGGCCGCCAGCCAGCGGCGTGCAGCCGGCTCCCGCTCACCACCCAGGGATACATGGTGTACGCGAGGTCCCCGGCCGGCGAGGGCGTCAGTCCGATCCGGTGCAGGCGGGCCGCCGCTCCGAGCGCGACCGCGGACGGCAGCTCCATCCGCCGGATCCCGCTGAGCTCCTCGACCTCCTCCTGCTCCAGCCATCCGTCGCACCCGACGGCGAGCTCTCCGTCGACCTTCTCCAGGACGGCGTACTCCAGAGCGCTGCACAGGTCCTCGACATGGCAGAACTGCCAGGCCGGCCGCGACCCGGCCACCACCAGCAGCCGCGGCGACTCGAAGTACCTGGTCAGCGCGGTGTCCGTGCCGCCGACGAGGACGGCGGGCCGCACCACGGTCACGTTCAGCCCCGGATGCGCCCGGGGCGCCCGCCGGGCGAGCCGCTCGACCTCCAGCAGATCCCCGACGCCGGTCGCCTCCGCGGTCGCCCGCAGCTCCGCGTCCTCGGACAGCGGCAGCTCGTTGTCGGGAAGGGCGCCGTAGACCATCGCGGAGGTGCACAGGACGACCCGGTGCACCCCGGCGGCCGCGGCGGCGGTCAGCACGGTCTGTGTCCCCCGGACGTTGTACGCCGTCCGGGCGGCTCCGTCGGTCTCCAGGTCGAGATCGAGCGCGAGATGGACGACCACGTCGGCGCCGCGCAGCTTCTCCGCGATGGCCGGGTCCCGCACGTCCAGGATGTGCCACAGCGCGTCCGCGCACTCGCCGCGCCGCTCGTCGATGGCGATGACCTGCTTGATCTCCTCGGACGCGGCCAGCCGCTCGGTGAGCAGCGCTCCTACGCCGGACGCGGCACCGGTGACCGCCACGACGGGCCCGCGCGCCGCGGGACTGGTTGACTGGTTTCGCGCTGCGCGAACCTGCGGATCAGGGGAACTCACCGGGCGTCTCCAGCGGTTGTCTTCAGTACGGACGCGAGTGACGCGTACGTACCAGGTGGCATCCATCCTGCCGCAGGCCGAGAGTCGGCGAAGCACCGAGGCCCTATCCGCCCGTGGTGTCTACGCTGGGTGGTGTTATCGGGCAGTCGTGCCGTCGGAGCAGAACCGGCGGCCTTACCAGCCGAGGAATCCCGTGAGTGACACCCCATTCGGATTCGGCCTTCCGCCGGAGGAGCCGGACGACGGCGACGAGGGCAAGAAGAAGGACCAGGAGAGCGGTGGTGGTCAGGGACCTGCCAACCCGTTCGGTTTCGGCGGCCTGCCCGGTGGCGGGGGCTTCGGCGGCCCGGGCGGTCCAGGTGCCGACAACCCGTTCGCCGCCATGTTCGGCTCGCTGAACCCCACCGACCTGGGCGCCGCGTTCCAGCAGCTCGGCCAGATGCTCTCGTACGAGGGCGGTCCGGTGAACTGGGACATGGCCAAGCAGATCGCCCGCCAGACGGTCTCCCAGGGCACGTCGGACGGCACCAAGGACACGAGCGTCGGCCCCGCCGACCGCACCGCCGTCCAGGAGGCCGTCCGCCTCGCCGACCTGTGGCTCGACGACGCGACGTCGCTGCCCTCGGGTGCGGGCTCCGCGGTGGCGTGGTCCCGCGCGGAGTGGGTCGAGGCGACGCTGCCGGCCTGGAAGGAGCTCGTGGACCCGGTCGCCGAGCGCGTCGGGACCGCCATGGGCGATGTCCTGCCGGAGGAGATGCAGGCCATGGCGGGCCCGCTGATCGGCATGATGCGGTCCATGGGCGGCGCCATGTTCGGCACGCAGATCGGGCAGGCCGTCGGCGTGCTCGCGGGCGAGGTCGTCGGCTCCACCGACATCGGCCTGCCGCTCGGCCCGGCCGGCAAGGCCGCGCTGCTGCCGGTCAACATCGACGCCTTCGGCAAGGACCTGGGCGTGCCGAAGGACGAGGTGCGGCTGTATCTCGCCCTGCGCGAGGCCGCCCACCAGCGCCTGTTCACCCATGTGCCGTGGCTGCGCTCGCACCTGTTCGGCGCCGTCGACGGCTACGCGCGCGGGATCAAGGTCGACACCGCCAAGCTGGAGGACGTGGTCGGCCAGTTCGACCCGCAGAACCCCGAGCAGCTTCAGGACGCGCTCCAGCAGGGCATGTTCCAGCCGGAGGACACGCCCGAGCAGAAGGCCGCCCTGGCCCGTCTGGAGACGGCTCTGGCACTGGTCGAGGGCTGGGTGGACGCGGTGGTGCACGCGGCCGCGAAGCCGCGTCTGTCCTCCGCGGACGCGCTGCGCGAGACCCTGCGCCGCCGCCGCGCCTCGGGCGGCCCGGCCGAGCAGACGTTCGCCACGCTGATCGGTCTGGAGCTGCGTCCGCGCCGGCTGCGCGACGCCTCGCGTCTGTGGGCGTCGCTGACGGACGCGCGCGGGGTGGACGGCCGGGACGCCCTGTGGTCCCACCCGGACATGCTGCCGACGGCGACCGACCTGGACGACCCGGACGGCTTCGTCCACCGCGAGCAGCTGGACTTCTCCGAGCTGGACAAGATGCTCGGCGAGGCGGCGGACGGCTCCGCCGGTAAGCCGGAGAAGGACGACGACTCGAAGTGACTCTGCACGGCGACGCGGTCCAGGTACTGAAGACCTACGCGGACCAGCAGGATCTGCGCCAGGTCTACCTGGACCATCTGGACCGTCATTCCGACGGAATGTGGAAGGACTGCAAGGACGGGCACATCACGGCGAGCGCCCTGGTGATCGACCCCGAGCGCGAGCGCGTCCTGCTCACGCTCCACAGAAAGCTGCGCATGTGGCTGCAGATGGGCGGTCACTGCGAGCGGGCCGACGACACCCTCGCGGGCGCCGCCCTGAGGGAGGCCACGGAGGAGTCGGGCATCCCCTCGCTGCGCCTGCTGCGGAGCACCCCGGTCCGCCTGGACCGGCACTGGACGCCCTGCGCGTGGCACCTGGACGTGCAGTACGCCGCCATAGCCCCGAGCGGAGCCGTGGAGGCGATCAGCGACGAGTCGCTCGACCTGCGCTGGTTCGCCTACGACGAGGTGGCGGACGTAGCGGACGACTCCGTCGTACGGCTGCTCGAAGCGACCCGCGCCGGCCTGTGAAGCCGTAAGGGGTGACCGCCCTCGCGGTCACCCCTTGACCCGGCTCAGCTCCAGACGTTGCCCTGGTTCTGGCCGCGGGCGCCCTGCTGGCCCATGCCGTACTGGGCGGCGACGCCCGAACCGAGCTGGGCGTTCTGCGGCGGCAGCAGCTCGCTGGGCTGCACGAGCGCGTAGCCGCTGCCCATGAAGCTCAGCTCCCAGCCCTCGCCGGTGTTGCCGCGGCGCCGCCACACCCCGGAGGAGTGCGTCTGGGCCTGCATCTGGACGCGCAGGCTGGTGGACCAGGCGACGATCGCGTCGGCGTCGCAGTTGACGTACTTGTCCGGCGTGACCTGCATCATCAGCGGCATGCCCGAGGTCATCAGGGCGACCTTGCCGCGGCCGGTGATGTTGAGCTGGTACTTCCCGGAGCCGGAGATGCCGTAGAGGCTGTCCACGGCGATGACCTCGTGGTGCAGCGAGGAGTCCATCGCCAGCACATAGCTGCTGTCGACGGTCAGCCCGTCCTGGTCGACGTCCATCAGGTGGATGTGCTGCTTGAGGTTGGCGAGGTAGACCGTGCCCTGCCCGTGGCAGCGCATCAGGTCCAGGCCCTCACCGGTGTGGGCCCGCGAGCGTCCCTGGTCGTTGCTCTGGTACTCGGCGTCGAACTCGATCAGGCCCTGGTAGGCGACCATGGTGCCCTTGCGGGCGAGGATGTCGTCATGACCCTCCAGGGCGAGCCGGAGCATCTGCTTGTTCTGCAGGCTCCAGCGCTCCTGGGTCTGCTGGTCGTTGTGGGCGAAAAGCGGACTCTGCATGGTGTGGTGCTCCCCCTCAGCCCCGGACCCGGAGACGGTCGGTGCTGTCCTCGCTGGGCTGGACGACGACGATGCCCTGGCCGGAGAAGGCCATCTGGTACGCCTCGCCGCTGCCCCGGCCGATCAGCGACTGCGCCTTGAAGCTGCGCTTGCCCTTCACCTTCAGGTTCGGGGACCAGGCGACGAGCGCGTCCGGGTCGACGTACGTCTCGTTCTCGCCACCGCCGCAGTCGACGACGATCGGCTTGCCCCGGGAGGTCAGCGCGACCCAGCCCTGCCCGGAGATCTTGGTGTTCCACAGGCCCTGTCCGGCGAACTTCGCCAGGCCCTTCACCCGCTCGACACCCCACGTGAGGTGGGCGTCGAAGGCCAGCAGGTTGGTGGCGTTGACGGAGATGCCGTCGCCGTTGAGGTTGATCACGACGACGTTCGCGCCGTAGTCGGCGAGGTAGAGCAGTCCGTCGCCGGAGCACTTCATCAGGGGCGCGCCCTCGCCGGTCATCCAGTCCTTGGCGATCTGGCGCACGGCCGGCGGGTTGGGCTCGTACTGGACGAACCCCTCGTAGGCGACCATCGACCCCACGCGCGCGAGGAGGTCGTTCCCGGTCTGCATGGCGACCTTCACCATGTGGTTGCCGTGGTTCTCCATGCGGGCGGTCACGGGCGCGGGAGCGTAGCCCGCGAGCGGCTGGTTCATGACGGGCTCTCCCTCAGATCTCGTACGGCTGGACGACGATGAAGCTGCCGGGAGCGGCCCGGAACTGGAGATTGACGCTCTCTCCGGTGTCGCCGGGGTAGGCGTTGCGGCGCATCCGCACCTGGCTGGAGACCACCACCTGGGCGGCGGCCGACCAGGCGACCACGGCGTTGCAGTCGGCGAACGTCGTGGGCGTGACCGGCAGGACGACGGGCGTGCCGTGCGTCTTGACGACGATCGTGCCGGTGCCGGTGAACTGCATCGTGAACAGCGCGCCGCCGGGAATGCCGTGTCCCTCGATGCGGCGGACCTCGTACTGGAGGCCCTCGTCGAAGGCGAGGACGTTCTCGGCGGAGACGCACACCCCGTCGCCCTGGAGCTCGATGGGGTGCAGCATCGTGGAGTTCTCGGCGAGGAAGACCTGGCCCTGGCCGGTGCAGCGCATCAGCTGCATCTCCTGGCCGGTGGCGTTGCCCGCGATCCGGCCCGCGAAACCGGCGCCCTTGTAGCTGAAGTCGACCTTGCCCTGGTAGAGCACCATGCTGCCCTGCCGGGCCAGCACCGGCTGACCGCCGATACCGAGGTCGACGCGGATCATCTTCTTGTTCTGCTGCGTCCAGCGCTGCCCGGTGGGCGTCTCCCGGAACTGCTCCAGCGCACCGGCCACACCGGGCGCCTGGGGAGCACCCTGGGGGGCGCCGTAGGGGGCGGCGGCCTGGCCCGGGACCTGTCCGTACGCGGGCTGCTGGCCGTAGCCGGGGGGCGGGGTCGGCTGGCCGTGACCCTGCGGGGCGTGCGGTGCCTGGGGCTGGCCGTAGCCCTGCGGGGCGTGCGGCGCTTGAGGCTGGCCGTAGCCCTGCGGGGCGTGCGGTGCTTGAGGCTGGCCGTAGCCCTGCGGGGCGTGCGGCGCTTGGGGCTGGCCGTAGCCCGGGGGCAGCGGTGCGCTCGGCGGCTGGCCGTGCGGCTGCGGCGGCTGGCCGTACGGCGCGGGTGCGGGGGCCGGCGGGGGTACCTGGGTGCCGCCGGGCGGTGTCATGGGCGCGATGATCGTCGGCTGGGCGTGCACTGACGGCGCGGGGGCCGGTGCCGGTGCCGGCGGCGGAGGCGTGGCTCCCGGCGGAGGCGCGAAGCCCTGGTGGGCGGGCTGCGGGGCCGGGGCGGGCGCGGGGGGCGGGGCGGGCGCGGCCGCGGGGGCCGGGGCGCCGAAGGCGGGAGGCGCGGTGGCCTGGGCCGGGGGCGCGAAACCGGGGGTCGCGCCGGACTGCGGCTGCTGCGGGGCCGGGGCGGGAGCCTCTTCCTCCATCACCTCGCCGCCGAAGTTCCTCAGCAGCGCGTCGAGACCGCCGTCGAAGCCCTGTCCGACCGCGGCGAACCGCCAGACGTCCTTCAGATAGAAGTCGCCCAGCATGACGGCCCGCTCGGTGCTGAACTCGGAGCCGTTGAACGCGTACCGGGCGACTTCCTCGCCGCCGGCCACGATGCGGATGTATCCGGGGCTGATCTGCGACATCTGCCCGGCGCCGTCGAGCGTCGCGGTGAACGACAGCTTGTGGATCTGCGGCGGGATCCGGTCCAGCGTGACCCGGAAGGACTCCGTGTCACCGGCCTGGGCGCCCAGGAGCTGAACGGACTCCTCGGGGGTCTTCGGCTGGTTGAAGAAGACGAAGTAACGGTCGTCCGAGAGCCGTTCATCGGCGTCGAGGCCGAAACAGCTGATGTCGAAGGTCAGACCGGGACCGGAGATCTGCACGCCTACGTACAGATCCGTGCCCGCGGTGAGGTCACTGATCCTGGCCTTGTGGCCGCGTTGGAATTCCCTGGCCATGCGTAACGACCGTCCCCCATCCCGATACGAGTGCGTCGCGTCAGGCTAACGGCAAACTCGGACACCGGACGATGTCGGTACAGAGCCGGTACAGAACCGGCGCCCCGCGGGGCCGGAAGGTCGGCGGGCGGTCACTCTCCGCGTGTGCCGGGCAGGTGCGGCAACCGATCGGCGGCGACCACTCCTTCGAGGTAACCCCGGGCCCGCTCGGTCCGCGGATACGCCTCCAGCAGCCGCCAGAACCGGGGCCCGTGGCCGGGCACCAGCAGATGGGCGAGCTCGTGCAGCAGGACGTAGTCGACGACGTACTCGGGCATGCCCTGGAGGCGGTGCGACAGCCGGATGCTGCCCTCGGCCGGGGTGCACGAGCCCCAGCGGGTGTTCTGGTTGGTGACCCAGCGGACCGAGTTCGCCCGGGCCCGGCCGTCGAAGTACTGGGCGGAGAGCCGTTCCGCGCGCTCCGCGAGCTCGGTGTCGCCGAGCACCCGCTTGCTCTCCTGGGCGGCCAGCTTGTCGAGCATGACGCTCACCCAGCGCTGCTCCTCCGCCTCGGACATCCGCGCGGGGATCAGCACCACGGTGCGATCACCCTCGCGGTACGCGGAGACCGTCCGGCGCCGGCGGGCACTTCTGCGCACCTCGATCGCGCTCGCCCCCGAACCGTTCGGCGGCGGGCTCGGCGTGCGGCGCTGTGGCGTTCCGGCGCGGTGCAGTGGGTCGACGGACACGCCCCGACGTTACCCGCTGCACACGGGGGAAGTCCCGACTCCGGTACGGTTCCGCGCCGAGACCCCACCATGCGTTTGATTTGTACGAAGATTTCCGGGGCCTGTGGACAACTTTCGGCGCCGGATCGCGGCTGGGGGCATGCTGGCTCTTGCCGGGGCGACCGCGACCGACTCCCAGGAGTACGCGACGGCCGTCTGAGGCACACGGGGACGAACCATGACTTACGGGGGCCTGTCATGCATCCGATGGTGAAGCCGGCGCTCAGGCGCGGCTGGCGTGACCTCAACACCGTGCAGTTCGGGATGACGCCCGCGCACGCGATGACGCTCGGCCCGATGGACACGGCGACGGGCAGCTTCCTCGACCTGCTCAACGGCACCCGGGGGCTGGAACTGCTGCGCGCCGAGGGGCGGCGGATGCGCCTGCCCGACGGCCATGTCGACGGGCTGGTGACCCGGCTGACGCGGGCCGGGCTGCTCGACGACGCGCGCGGGGGCGGCCCCGGCGGTGCCGAGCTGCGCGGGAAGAAGGAGGCCATGGACCGGCTCCGCCCCGACCTGGCCTCGCTCTCCCTGACCACGTCCGAGCCGGGCGAGGCCATGCACCGGCTGGCCGCCCGCGGCTCCCTGCGTGTCCAGGTGCGCGGTGCCGGGCGGGTGGGGGCGGTGCTGGCCTCCCTGTTGTCCGGCGCGGGCGTCGGCGAGGTCGACGTGCGCGACGGCGGCCGGGTCGAGCCGTGGGACGTGGCGCCGGGCGGACTGCCCGCCGAGGCGATCGGTGAGCGCAGGGAGGAGGCCGCCCGCCGGGCCGTACGCCGGGCTGCCCCGGACCGCCCGCCCCGCCGCGGCCCGCGGTCGCGGCCCGGTAACGCCGACCCGGGCCACTCCCTGGTGATCCTCGCCCCGCGGGACGAGGTCGGGGTGCACGCGCCCCTCCCGTCCACCGCCGAGCCGCTGATCGCTTCCGGCACTCCTCATCTCTACGCCGGAGTGGTCGAGGGAACCGGTGTCGTCGGTCCGCTCGTCCTGCCGGGCGAGACCGGCTGTGCGGGCTGTCTGCACGAGGACCGCACCGACCGGGACCCGGTCTGGCCCCGGCTGGTCGCCCAGTGGCGTTCGGGCGCGGGCAGGCCGCGCCCGGTGCCGGCCTGCGACCTGGCGCTGGCGGCCATGGTGGCCGGACTGGCGGCGGCCCACGCCCTGGCCTTCCTCGACGGCGGGACCCCGTCCAGCGCGGGCGCCCGCTGGGAGGTGTCGCTGCCCGGTCTGACCTGGCACGCACGCCCGGTATGGGCCCATCCCGCATGTCCGTGCGGGGCCGCGGAGAAAGGTAAGGAAGGACACACCTCCAAGGAGGGGGAGGCGCACGAGACAATGGCGGTGCAACGGCCGTCGAGAATGTCACGCCGTCAGGCAGACGCACGGCCGGCTGGGACCTGGAGGGCGCATGTCTGATCTTCCCCGCAAGGCGGTCACCCGCACCGCCAAGCTCGCCGCGCTCCCGCTCGGCTTCGCCGGGCGGGCGACCTGGGGACTGGGCAAGCGAATCGTGGGCGAGTCCGCGGAACTCGTCGGCAAAGAGCTGCAGCAGCGCACCGCCGAGCAGATGTTCAAGGTGCTCGGCGAGCTCAAGGGCGGCGCGATGAAGTTCGGGCAGGCCCTGTCCGTGTTCGAGTCGGCGCTGCCCGAGGAGGTCGCGGGGCCCTACCGCGCGGCGCTGACGAAGCTCCAGGAGGCGGCGCCGCCGATGCCGACCCGCACGGTGCACGCGGTGCTCGCCGAGCGGCTCGGGGAGGACTGGCGCGAGCTGTTCGTCGAGTTCGACGACAAGCCTTCCGCGGCGGCCTCCATCGGCCAGGTGCACCGGGCGGTGTGGCAGGACGGCCGTGCGGTGGCGGTCAAGGTGCAGTACCCGGGCGCCGGTGAGGCCCTGCTCTCCGACCTCACCCAGCTGAGCCGGTTCGCCCGTCTGCTGGGCCCCCTGGTCCCCGGCATGGACATCAAGCCGCTGATCACGGAACTGAAGGACCGGGTCTCCGAGGAGCTGGACTACGGCCTGGAGGCCCAGGCGCAGCGGGCTCACGCGGAGGAGTTCGCGGACGACCCGGACGTGGTGGTGCCCGACGTGGTCCACCAGTGCGACCAGGTCCTGGTCACCGAGTGGATCGACGGCATACCGCTGTCGGAGATCATCGCGGACGGCACCGAGGAGCAGCGCGACCGCGCCGGCCAGCTGCTGGCCCGCTTCCTCTTCTCCGGCCCGGCCCGTACCGGCCTGCTGCACGCCGACCCGCACCCCGGCAACTTCCGGCTCCTGCCCGGTGACCCGGACGGCGAGCAGGAATGGCGCCTCGGCGTGCTGGACTTCGGCACGGTCGACCGCCTCCCCGGCGGTCTGCCCACGCCGATCGGGGAGTCGCTGCGGATGACCCTGGACAGCGATGCGGAGGGCGTCTACGAACTGCTGCGCCGGGAGGGCTTCGTCAAGGAGTCCATAGAGCTGGACCCGGACGCCGTCCTGGACTACCTCCTGCCGATCATCGAACCGGCCGAGGTCGACGCGTTCGCCTTCAGCCGGGGCTGGATGCGCGGCCAGGCCGCCCGGGTCGCCGACCCCCGCTCCCCCGCCTACCAGCTGGGCAAGCAGCTCAATCTGCCCCCCGCCTACCTGCTGATACACCGGGTGACGCTGAGCACGATCGGCGTGCTGTGCCAGCTGGGGGCCACCGTCCGGCTGCGGGAGGAGCTGGAGGAGTGGCTGCCCGGATTCGTCCCGGAGGAGGAGACCCCCGAGGAGTCGGCCACGGGGGCCTGAGCCGCTACCACCAGGACGAGTCCAGCCGTCCCTCGATCGCTCTGAGGTTCTGCCGGGAACAGGCGTCGCAGAAGTAGTGGCGCTCGCCGTTCTCCACGGAGAAGGTCCAGGTGGCCTGCGGGCCCTCGGCCGTGACGCCGCACCCGGCGCACATCAGGGGATGCGGCTCCGGGCGGGAGTCGGCGTCGTCACCGCCTCCGGGAAGACTCGTCACCCCGCGACGATATCGCCGCCGTCGGCGCCCCCGCGGGTATCACGCACCGCGGGGGCCGGTCCGTTCGGACGGACCGGCCCCCGTAGGGAGTTGCTTCCTCCCGGGCCGGGAGGCGACTGGCTTCAGTCGGGTCGATTACTGCATGACCGCCATGGCGATCGCGCGGCGGGCGCGCATCGAGGCACGCTCGGCGCGGCGCTGCATACGGCGCGCGGTCACCAGGCGCAGCGCCCGGCGTTCCCGCTCCGCCTCGTGCAGGCGCTCGTGCATATGCGCACGGGCCAGGGCTTCTGGGATGAGTTGCATTTCGCGGGTCCTGTTCTGGCGCGAGTCGAACGCGCCGGTGGTGGTGAAGTCTTCAGGCGTGGCGCCTGCGTGCTCGTTGAGGGACGGCTTCATCGGGGCCTGCTTCTTGGGGTCGTGCGTGAGGGGGCGGTCGATCGTTCCTGCGGTGTTCATGCCGTAACCGGGTTCTTGCGCGGGCGGCCACGCGGCCGCTTCCGGGCGACGACGACACCCTGGACGAACAGCTCGCCACCCCAGACACCCCAGGGCTCACGCCGCTCCTTGGCGCCGGCGAGGCAGGCCTCCATCAGCGGGCAGGTGCGGCACAGGGACTTGGCGTACTCCACGTCCGCGGGTGACTCGGCGAAGAAGACCTCCGGGTCGTAGGAGCGGCAGGGGACGGGTACGCCGAGGTTCTCGATGGCGTCGTCGAGCGCGGTGAGCGCGGTGAGCGGGGTCAAGGTGGAGTCCTCCGTGAGACCGGGCGGGGGGAGCGTTTCGGAAGGCGGTACGGACGGGGCGTGCGCTTCGAGTTGCACGGGTCGTCTTCCTCGTCTGTTCGTTCCGGTCGGGTGGGACCGGGTGGCGGTGGTACCGGGTTCTTTTCTTGTCCCGAGGCCCCTTCGCTCCGTCGTCCCCGTTCGGGGACAAACAGAAGGGCCGCGGATCCCGGATGGGGTTCCGCGGCCCTGAAGGCGCCGGCCTGAATGAATCAGGCTGGATCACTCCAGGGTTCTGGCCCACGGAAGGCCCACATCTGGTGGTGCTGCGTCGTCTGCTTCCGGAATCCGGCACCGGTCGCCGTAAAGGCATAGGCATGCGCCTGTGCCACTACTGCCGCTTCCAGTGCCTTGGTCGGTCGCTCATTGCGCTCGCGGACAGGAAGACCCACGAGGGACAGGGAGGCGGCCGGACGCACGGCACGGATGCCGGACAGAGCGGTGCCGTCGTTCGAGGCGCCGAGCATGCACAGGGAGGCGATGACCGAGGGATCGGTCATTTTCACGGTGCTGATGATGGAGCTGGTGTTGATGCTGACCACTGGACTCGCCTCCTCTCGGCGTCTGAGGGACTGGGGTGAACCAGTCCGACGGGTATGCAAGTACAACACGGAATTAGGGCCTCCAGGAAGGCCTCCGTTCCCGTGCCTAAGAACCTATGGGGATTGCTGGGGCATGCGCAAACTATTTTTCCGACGAGTTCGCATCAGTGCCCGTCTTCTTCTTCCCCGGGCTGCCGACCTACGCAGATGGCCAGGACATCGGCACCGTAGCGGTTGAGCTTGCGCACGCCGACGCCGGGGATCCGGGCGAGGTCGCCCTCCTCGTCGGGGCTCGCCTCGGCGATCGCCATCAGTGTCTTGTCGGTGAAGACGCAGAAGGCGGGCTGACCGCTGCGCTGCGCCTGGTCCGCGCGCCATTCCCGCAGCCGCTCGTACAGCCCCTCGTCCATGTCGGAGGGACAGTCCTCGCAGCGCATCAGTTTCATCTCGCCGGCGTCGGTGAGGGTGCGTCCGCAGACCCGGCAGCGGGCGACGGTGCGCTGGGTGCGGCGCGGGGCGGCATCCGGTCTGCTGGTGAAGCCGCGCTCGACTCCCCCCGAGCGGGCAGCACCGGCGCGGCCGACGGTGGCGGTGGAGCCGGGGCGCAGCCCGTCGAGGAAGCGGCTGGGCCGGCGGTTGGCGCGGCCGCCGGGTGAGCGGGCGAGGGACCAGGAGACATGGAGGTGTTCCCGGGCTCGGGTGACGCCGACATAGAGAAGACGGCGCTCCTCCTCGATCTGCTCGTCGGTCTTTGCGTAGGTGATCGGCATCATGCCCTCGGCCACACCGACCAGGAAGACGACGTCCCACTCCAGGCCCTTGGCCGAGTGCAGGGAGGCGAGGGTGACGCCCTGGACGGTGGGGGCGTGCTGGGCGCTCGCCCGTTCGTCGAGTTCGGCGACGAGGTCACCGAGGGTGGCGCCGGGTCTGGCGGCGGCGAAGTCCTGGGCGAGGTTGACCAGGGCGGCCAGGGACTCCCAGCGCTCTCTGACCGCGCCCGATCCGGCGGGCGGCTCGCTGGTCCAGCCCTCGCCCGAGAGCACCGCGCGCACCTGGGAGGGCAGGTCCACGGCGTTGTCGAGGAGGGAGTCGTTGCCGCCGAAGCGGGCCGCTCCGCGCAGCGCGATGCCGGCCTTGCGCACCTCGGGGCGGTCGAAGAAGCGCTCCGCTCCGCGCAGCTGGTAGGGGATCCCGGCGTCGGCGAGGGCCTGTTCGTAGGTCTCGGACTGGGAGTTCGTACGGAACAGGACGGCGATCTCGCTGGCCGGGACTCCGGAGTCGAGGAGCTCGCGGATGCGGCGCGCGGCGCCCTCGGCCTCGGCGGGCTCGTCGGTGTACTCGGCGTAGCCGGGCTCGGGGCCCGGATCGCGCTGGGAGATCAGCTCCAGACGGTGGTCGGCGGCGCGGCCCCGGGCCTGGGCGAGCAGGCCGTTGGCGAGGTGGACGACCTGGGGGGTGGAGCGGTAGTCGCGGACCAGCTTGACGACGGTGGCGCCGGGGTGGCGGATGCGGAAGTCGAGCAGATGGTCGGGGGTTGCTCCCGTGAACGAGTAGATCGTCTGGCTGGCGTCGCCGACCACGCACAGGTTGTCGCGGTCGCCGAGCCACAGGTCCAGCAGCCGCTGCTGGAGGGGGCTGACGTCCTGGTACTCGTCGACGACGAAGTGCTGGTACTGGGAGCGGACCTGCTCGGCGATGTCGTGCCGGTCCTGGAGGATCGCCACGGTCAGCAGCAGCACGTCCTCGAAGTCGATGACGCCCCGTTCGCGCTTGAGGTCCTCGTAGGCGGAGTAGAGCTGGGCGATCTCGGCCGGGTCGCGGGGGGTCTCCCGGCCGGCCTTGGCGGCGGCGAGCGCGTAGTCGGCGGGGACGGTCTGCGTGACCTTGGACCATTCGATCTCGCCGGTGGTGTCCCGCAGCTCGCCCCGGTCCAGGCGGATGCGGCAGGCGGCGGCCGCGTCCGCGACGAGCTGGATCTTGCGGTCGACGAGCCGGGGCATGGAGCCGCCGATCGCTTTCGGCCAGAAGTACTGGAGCTGACGCAGGGCCGCGGAGTGGAACGTCCGGGCCTGGACACCCCCCGCGCCGAGCTGGCGGAGCCGCCCGCGCATCTCTCCGGCGGCCCGGTTGGTGAAGGTGACGGCCAGCACGCTGGACGGCTGGAGGATCCCGGCGCGCACTCCGTAGGCGATGCGGTGGGTGATCGCCCGGGTCTTGCCCGTCCCGGCCCCGGCCAGCACGCACACCGGTCCGTGCAGGGCGGTGGCCACTTCGCGCTGCTCGGGGTCGAGTCCCTCGAGCACCGCGTCGGCCGAGTCCGGTACCTGCGGGAAGAGCGGGGAGTGCGTTGCTGCTGTCACACAGCCATGCTGCCAGGTCGCCGGTGACGGGTGAGCCGGTTGTCCACAGGCGGGGCCTCGCAGTCGTACTAATGCGGCAGGCGTCACGTCGCCGGGCACGGCCCCCGCCGGGAATGGCGGACCGGGCGCGAGCGTTCCCTCTTCGGACGACCTGGTCCCCGAGCCATCGAAGGAGCGCGCGAGACATGCAGGGCACTGTGACGATGTACAGCACCACCTGGTGCGGCTACTGCCAGCGGCTGAAGAAGCAGCTGGACCGCGAGGGCATCGCGTACACCGAGATCAACATCGAGCAGGACCCGGCCTCCGCGGCGTTCGTCGAGAAGGCCAATGGCGGAAACCAGACGGTTCCGACCGTGCTCTTCCCTGACGGCTCGACCCTCACCAACCCGTCGCTGGCGCAGGTGAAGCAGAAGGTCGGCGTCTGACGGCTCGCTGTCCGAAGAGGCGGTTGCCAGGACCCCAGGTCCTGGCAACCGCCTCTTCGCTGTGTCAGACGAAACTCCGCGTCGGCAGCGGCTTGCCGTACCAGAGCTCGATGAGGCGGGCCGCGATCGAGATGCCGTAGGGCGGCAGCACCTCGCCGGACTCGAAGGCGGCGCCCAGTTCGTCGCGGGAGAACCAGCGGGCCTCGTGGATCTCGTCACCGTCGACGTCGATCTCGGTGGAGGTGGCGCGGGCCATGAAGCCCAGCATCAGGCTGGACGGGAAGGGCCACGGCTGGCTGGCGACGTACTCGACCTGGCCGATGGTGATGCCGGCCTCTTCGAAGACCTCGCGGCGCACCGTCTGCTCGATGGACTCGCCGGGCTCGACGAAACCGGCCAGCGTGGAGAAGCGGCCCTCGGGCCAGTGGACCTGGCGGCCCAGCAGGATGCGGTCGTCCTCGTCGGTGACGGCCATGATCACGGCCGGGTCGGTGCGCGGGTAGTGCTCGGCGCCGCACGCCTGGCAGCGGCGGATGTGACCGGCGGCGGCGATCACGGTGCGCTCGCCGCAGCGGGAGCAGAAGCGGTGGGTGCGCTGCCAGTTCTCCAGGCCGACCGCGTGCACCATCAGGCCGATGTCGCGCGCGGACAGCAGCAGGCCCGCCTCGCGCAGTCCGGCCGGGCGCGCGGACTGGTCGATGCGGCCGGGCAGGGCGTCCTTCTGCAGCGCGAAGTAGCTGACGCCGTCCTCGTCGATGCCGAGGAAGTAGCGGTGCGCCTCGGTGAGGGGGGCCTCGAAGGAGGGGGTCATGACGAGTTCGGTACGGCCGTCGGCCGTCTCGTCGATCAGGACCTGGCCGCCGGAGACCACGAAGCATCGGGTCGTGGGGTGGCTCCATGCCGCCGCCAGCCATGCCTCGTCGAGGCGGTGGTGGGCGGCGCGGTCGATGCCGCTCGATGCGGTGAGCGAGATGGGGCGGTCGGCGGTGTGGTCGGTCCAGGTGGTCACGGGTGCTTCCAACTCCCCCGGTGGAACGGTTGATTTCGGCGGGCGGTTCAGCGGGACGTAGGACGGGAGGGGACCGGGTCCGGCAGGCCGGTGCGGTACGTGGCGGCTTTCTCAGTGTGCCCCGCGCGCGGTGGCGGGCCGGACGGTGCCGGGTGCTCAGGGCGCATGGCGCCAGGTCTCCGCCAGGTCGCCCCACAGGTACGCGGTGGTCTCGACGCCCTTGAGCAGCAGGTCCAGCTCGACCTTCTCGTTCGGGGCGTGCCAGCCGTCGGAGGGGACCGAGATGCCCAGGAAGAGCACGGGGGCGCCGAGGACTTCCTGGAGGTCGGCGGCCGGTCCCGAGCCGCCCTCGCGGGTGTAGCGGACGGGCTTGCCGAAGGCGCGGCCCATGGCACGGGCCACGGACTGCAGGGCGGGGTGGTCCAGCGGCGTCAGGCACGGGCGCGTGGCCGAGCCGAAGGCGACCTCGCAGCGGATCCCGGCGGGCACCTGCTCGGCGGCCCAGGCGCGGACGGCCTTCTCGATGTGCTCGGGCTCCTGGCCGGCGACCATGCGGAAGGACAGCTTCAGCATGGCGTCGGACGGGATGATCGTCTTGCTGCCGGGGCCCTGGTAGCCGCCGCCGATGCCGTTGACCTCGGCGGTGGGGCGGGCCCAGATGCGCTCCAGGGTGGAGTAGCCGGCCTCGCCCTGGGTGGCGTGGGACTTGGCGGTGCGCAGCCATCGCTGCTCGTCGAAGGGCAGCTCGGCGAAGAGCGCCCGCTCCCGGTCGGTGAGCTCCACGACGCCGTCGTAGAAGCCGGGGACCGCCACGCGCCCGTGCTCGTCGTGCAGGGCGGCGACCAGGCGGGCGGCGGCGGTGGCCGGGTTGGGCACGGCGCCGCCGAACGAACCGGAGTGGATGTCCTGATCGGGGCCGTGGAGCCGGATCTCGCACTCGGTGAGGCCCCGCATGCCGGTGCAGACGGTGGGGGTGTCCTCGGACCACATGCCGGTGTCGGAGACGATCACGGCGTCGGCGGCGAGCCGGTCCGCGTGCTCCTCGACGAGGGCCCGGAAGTGCGGCGAACCGGACTCCTCCTCACCCTCGATCAGCAGCTTCAGGTTGACGGCCGGGGTGGTGCGGCCCGTCACCGCGAGGTGGGCGCGGACGCCGAGTGTGTGGAAGAACACCTGGCCCTTGTCGTCGGCCGCCCCGCGCGCGTAGAGGCGATTTCCCCGGACGACGGGCTCGAAGGGGTCGCTGTCCCAGCCGTCCTCACGGGCGGCGGGCTGCACGTCGTGATGGCCGTAGACGAGGACCGTGGGGGCGCCTGGGTCCGCGGAAGGCCACTCGGCGAAGACGGCGGGGGCGCCGGGCGTCCGCCAGATCTCCACGGTCGGGAAGCCGGTCCCGGTGAGCTTGGCGGCGAGCCAGTCGGCGCTGCGCCGCACATCGGGCGCGTGGTCGGGCTGGGCCGACACGGAGGGGATGCGCAGCCATGCGGCGAGGTCGTCGAGGAAGGCGGCGCGGTGCTGCTCGATGTGCGTACGGACGGCGCTGACGACGCTGTCAACGGGATGGCTCATGGTCACGAGCCTATCGGCCCGCACCGACATCCTTGCTGGGCGGTTCGTCACACGACGGGTCCTCGGTCAGCAACCGCTCCAGCGCGGCCCGGTCCGGCAGACCCCCGGGACGGACGATCTCGCCGCCGCGCACGTACAGGAACGCGGCGCTGACCGACTCCAGGGGCACCCCCTGCTGCTCCGCCCAGGCCACCCGGTACACGGCCAGCTGGAGCGGGTCGGCGTCGCGGCCGCGGTTGGTCTTCCAGTCGACGATCTCGTACGTCGCCCGCTCGCCGTCGCCCTCCTTGTACACGGCGTCGATCCGTCCGCGCACGACGCGGCCGGCGAGGGCGAGCTGGAAGGGGGCCTCGACCCGGTACGGGGTGCGGTGGGCGTACTCGGTGCGCTCGAATGCCTCCTTGAGCGCCTCCAGGTCACGCTCGTCGGCGATCTCCGCCTCGGCGCCGGGCAGCTCCTCCGGCTCCAGCATGGGCAGGGTCAGCTCTTCGAAGCGGGCCTCGACCCACGCGTGGAAGCGGGTGCCGCGGCGTGCCGCGGGCTGCGGCGGGCGGGGCATGGGGCGGGCCAGCTCCTGGGCGAGGCCGTCCGGGTCGGCGGCCAGCCGCAGCACCTGGGAGGCGGTCAGGGAGGCCGGCAGGGGTACGTCGGTGACGGCCTCCCGCGCGCGCAGGAGCTCTCCGGCGAGGGCGTCCAGGTCGCGGTCCCAGGAGGCGACGGTGCGGGCCTCCTCCGGGGTGAGGCGGGAGGTCGGCTCCGGGGCCAGGCGGGTGTGGGTCGGCTCCGGCTCGGGGGGTGGCGCCTGGCGGGGGACGGTGGGGCGGTCCGCGGTCCAGGAGTCCCAGTCGGCGGGGTCGGCGGGGTCGGCCAGGTCGGCCGCGAACGGGTCTTTGTCCGCGAGGTCGTACGGATCCTCGGCGGGGTGGCCGTAGGGGTCCTCGTCGTCCGGCGGCGGGGGCCAGTCCGGGTCGTGCGCGGTGCCGGGGTGGTCGTCCTCGTGGGAGGCGAGGTGCGCGAGGACCGTCTCGGCGGCCGCCCTGCGCCGGGCCAGCGCCGCTTCGTCCAGGGGCAGCGGCCACACCTGGTCGGCGTCGGCCGTGTGCAGCGCCGGGTTCTCCTCGTCCTCGGCGGGTTCGTCCGCCCACACCTCGATCTCGCCGTAACCGGCCGCGCAGTGGTCGTGGAGGTCCTGGAGGAAGGCGGAGGGTCCGCGGGGCTTCTTCTGGCTGGGGCCCCACCAGTGGCCGGAGCCGAGGAGCAGGGAGCGGGGGCGGGTGAAGGTGACGTAGCCGAGGCGGAGTTCCTCGGTGTGCTGGTGCTCCTTCATGGCCTCGTGGAAGGCCTTCAGGCCGCGTGAGTCCCAGGACTCGACGTCGGGCAGGGTGTCGGCGTCCCCGCGCAGGGCGTGCGGCAGCACCTTGCCCTGAGAGGTCCACTTCTCGCGCCCCTGGGTGCTCGGGAAGGTGCCGGTGACCAGGCCGGGGACGGCGACGACGTCCCATTCGAGGCCCTTGGACTTGTGCGCGGTGAGCACCTTGACGGTGTTCTCGCCGCCCGGGAGGGCGTTGTCGAGGCCCTTCTCGTACTGGGCGGCGGTGCGCAGGAAGCCGAGGAAGGCCAGCAGGCCGGCCTCGCCGTCGCCCGCCGCGAAGGAGGCGGCGATGTCCAGGAAGTTCGACAGGGTCTCCCGGCGGCGGGCGGCCAGGGCGTGCGGGGAGGCCGACAGCTCGACCTCCAGGCCGGTGACGGCGAGGACGCGGTGCAGGACGTCCATCAGCGGGTCCGCCAGCGACCGGCGCAGGTCGCGCAGTTCGGTGGCCAGTCGCGCGAACCGCACGCGCGCGTCCGGCGAGAAGGGCAGCCCGTCGTCGTCCCCGGCACGGTCGAAGGGCGTCTCCACGAACGTGTCCAAGGCGTCCGCGAGCGATATCACCTCGGCGGGATCGACCCCCTCGACGGCCTCGGCGAGCCGGCGGTCCGGGTCGTCGTCGCCGTCCACGCGCGCGTGGGACACCAATCGGCGCGCCCGGCGGCCGAGGAGGGCGAGGTCGCGGGGGCCGATGCGCCAGCGCGGGCCGGTCAGCACCCGGACCAGGGAGGCGTTGGCGCCGGGGTCCTGCAGCACCTCGCAGACGGCGACCAGGTCGGCGATCTCGGGCAGATGCAGCAGCCCGGACAGGCCGACCACCTCGACGGGGACGTCCCGGGCCACCAGCGCGCCCTGGATCTCGGCGAAGTCGGTGGCCGTACGGCACAGGACGGCGATCTCGCCGGGCGCCTTGCCGGTGTTCACCAGGTGGGCGACGGAGTCGGCGATCCAGTCGATCTCCTCGGCGTGGGTGCGCAGCAGCGCGCACCGCACCGTGCCGTCGCGTTCGGCGCCCGGGGCCGGGCGGAGGGTCTCCACGCCCGCGTGCATGGCGCGCAGGGGTCCGGCGAGGCCGTTGGCGAGGTCCAGGAGGCGGCCTCCGCTGCGACGGTTCTCGCTGAGGGCCTGGCGGGTGGCGGGGCGGCCGTCGGCGTGCGCGAAGTGCTCGGGGAAGTCGTCCAGGTTGGCCACGGAGGCACCGCGCCACCCGTAGATCGCCTGGCAGGGGTCGCCCACGGCGGTGACCGGGTGGCCGGTGCCGCCGCCGAACAGGCCGGCCAGCAGGATCCGCTGGGCGACCGAGGTGTCCTGGTACTCGTCGAGGAGGACCACGCGGAACTCGTCGCGCAGCACGCGGCCCACCTCGGGGATCCGGGCCAGCTGTGCCGACAGGGCGATCTGGTCGCCGAAGTCGAGCAGGTCGCGTTCGCGCTTGGCGGCCCGGTAACGGACCACCAGGTCGGCCAGTTCGCGGCGCGCGGCGGCCGTCTCGGGGACCTTGCGCAGATCGGCGTTGGTGAGCTTGACGCCGTGCAGGGTGAGCAGCAGCTCGGCGTCGTGGGCGCGCAGCGCCTCGGGGCGTACCAGGTGCTCGGCGAGTTCGGCGTCGAGCGCGAGGAGGTCGCTCACGAGGTCGGCGAAGGAGCGGGTCAGCGCCGGGTAGGGGCCCGGGGCCTCGCGCAGTACCCGCGCGGCGAGCTGGTAGCGGGTGGCGTCGGCGAGCAGGCGGGAGGTCGGTTCGAGCCCGATGCGCAGGCCGTGGTCGGTGAGCAGACGGCCCGCGAAGGCGTGGTACGTCGAGATCACCGGCTCGCCCGGCGGGTTGTCCGGGTCGATGACGTCGGGGTCGGTGACGCCCGCCCTGATCAGGGCCTTGCGGACGCGCTCGGCGAGTTCACCGGCGGCCTTGTTGGTGAACGTCAGGCCGAGCACCTGCTCGGGGGCCACCTGACCGGTGCCGACCAGCCACACCACGCGCGCGGCCATCACCGTGGTCTTGCCCGACCCGGCTCCGGCCACGATCACCTGCGGGGCGGGCGGCGCGGTGATGCAGGCCGTCTGCTCCGGGGTGAAGGGGATACCGAGGAGCTCTTTGAGCTGCTCGGGGTCGGTGATACGTGGTGGCACCTCAGAGAGGCTAGCGGCGGCCACTGACAGTCGAGGCCGAATCGGCTGCCGTGAGCGGCGAAGCGCAGGTCAGCACGTGGGGTGCCGTCCGTCACTCGACCACGTGCCGCCCCTCGGGGCGCGCGCTGCACGAGGCGCGGAACGCACAGTGCGTGCAGTGCTGGCCCGCGGTCGGCGTGAACCGTTCGTCCAGGACCTTGCCGGCGGCGGTGGCCAGCAGCTCGCCGACCCACTCCCCCTCCAGCGGCTCCTGGGCCTGCACCTTGGGCAGGGTCTCGCCGCCGTCCCGCTTCGCCGCGCCCTGCCGCAGATGGACGAGCTCGGCACCGCCCGCCTCCGGGCGCGCCCCGTCGAAGGCCTCGTCCACGGCGCCCTCGCGGACGGCGAGCTGGTAGACGGCGAGCTGCGGGTGCCGGGCCACCTCGGCCGAGCTCGGCGCCTGCTTGCCGGTCTTGAAGTCGACGACATAGGCGCGGCCTTCACCGTCGGCCTCGACGCGGTCCATCTGGCCGCGGATGCGGACCGCGTACTCGCCCGCTTCGAGGGTGACGTCGAAGTCGTGCTCGCTGGTGACGGGGGTACGGCCGGTGCGGTCCGTGACATGCCACTGCAGGAAGCGTTCGAGCGCCACGCGCGCGTTCTCCTTCTCCTGCGCCGACTTCCACGGGGCGTCGAAGGCGAGGGCGTTCCACACGGAGTCCAGGCGCTCCATGAGCACGGCGAGATCGGCCGGGGTGTGCCCGGAGGCGACCTCGTCGGCGAGGACGTGCACGACGTTGCCGAAGCCCTGGGCGACGGTGGCGGGCGCGTCGGCCTTCACCTCGCGGCCCAGGAACCACTGGAGGGAGCAGGTGTTGGCGAGCTGGTCGAGGGCGCTGCCGGAGAGCACCAGGGGCTGGTCGCGGTCGCGCAGCGGCACCTTGCTCTCGGTGGGCTCGAACATGCCCCACCAGCGGTAGGGGTGCGCGGAGGGCACCAGCGGGCGGCCGTCCTCGTCGGTGAGCGCGGCGAGCCGGGCCAGGCGGCGGGCGGCGGCCTCCCTGAGGGGGTCGGACACCCGTGGGTCGACGGTCGTGGCGCGCAGCTCGGCCACCAGCGCCGCGACCGACAGGGGGCGCCGTGGGCGTCCGGTGACGTCCTTGGGTTCGACGCCGAGTTCGGTCAGGAAGCGGGAGGGCTGGTCGCCGTCGTCCGCGGGGGCCTTCACCGCGGTGACGACAAGGCGCTCACGCGCGCGTGTGGCGGCCACGTAGAACAGCCGGCGCTCCTCGGCGAGCAGCGCTCCGGGGGTGAGCGGTTCGGCTAGTCCGTCGCGCCCGATCCGGTCGGCCTCCAGCAGGGAGCCACGGCGGCGCAGGTCGGGCCACAGGCCCTCCTGGACGCCCGCGACGACGACCAGCCGCCATTCCAGGCCCTTGGACCGGTGGGCGGTCATCAGGCGTACGGCGTCGGGGCGCAGGGCGCGCCGGGTGAGGGTGTCGGCGGCGATGTCCTCGGCCTCGATCTCCTCCAGGAAGTTCAGGGCGCCGCGGCCGCCGGTGCGCTCCTCGGAGCGGGCCGCGGTCGCGAACAGCGCGCATACGGCGTCCAGGTCGCGGTCGGCGTTGCGGCCGGCGGCTCCCCCGCGCCGGGCGGCCCGTTCCAGGCGCCCGGGCCACGGGGTGCCCTCCCACAGGTCCCACAGCGCCTCCTCGGCCGTACCGCCGCCCGCGAGGCGCTCCCGGGCCTTGCGCAGCAGCGCGCCGAGCCGCTGCGCACCGCGCGCGTACGCGGGGTCGTGCGCGACCAGCCGCTCCGGTTCGGCCAGCGCGCGGGCGAGGAGTTCGTCCGAGGGCGGCGGCAGCGCCACTCCGGCCGCGCGTTCCTCGTCCCGCAGGGCCCGGCCGAGACGGCGCAGATCGGCCGCGTCCATACCGGCGAGGGGGGAGGCGAGGAGGGTGAGGGCGGTCTCGGTGCCGAGCCAGCAAGGGGCCGGGTCCTCCTCGGTGGAACCCCCGTCCGCCTCCTGCCCGCTCCCCCGGTTCCCCGCCTCCGCCTCCGCCACCGCCCGCAGTGCCGTCAACAAGGGCGCCACCGCCGGTTCGTGGCGCAGGGCGAGGTCGTCGCCGTCGATGTCCAGGGGGACGCCGGCGGAGGTGAGGGCACGGCGGACCGTCGGGATGGTGCGGGAGCCGGCGCGCACCAGGACGGCCATCTCGCGCCACGGAACGCCGTCCTCCAGATGTGCCCTGCGCAGGATGTCGGCGATGTTGTCCAGTTCCGTGCCGGGCGTGGGGTACGTGTACACCTCGACGCGGCCCCCGTCGCGGACCGGCGCGAGGTCGCGGTGGGCGCGGACCTTCTCGGCGGGCAGCCGGGTCAGCGGCATCCGCTGGGTCAGCAGCCGGGTCGCGGTCAGCAGCCCCGCACCGGAGCGCCGGGAGGTGCGCAGCACCGCGACCGGCGCCGGACGGCCGTCCGCGCGCGGGAAGGCGTGCGGGAACTCCAGGATGCCGTTCACATCGGCGCCCCGGAACGCGTAGATCGACTGGTCGGGGTCGCCGAAGGCGACCAGGGTGCGACCGCCGCCGGCGAGCGCGTGCAACAGCCGTACCTGGGCCGGGTCGGTGTCCTGGTACTCGTCGACGAACACCGCGTCGTACTGCTCGGCGAGCTGCCGGCCGATCTCGGGACGCTTGGCGAGGAGCACCGCGCGGTGGACGAGTTCGGCGTAGTCGAGGACGCCCTGGAGGTCGAGAACGTCGAGGTACTCGGCGAGGAAGGCGGCCGCGGCCCGCCAGTCGGGGCGGCCGATACGGCGGGCGAAAGCGTCCAGCGCGTCGGGGCCGAGGCCCAGTTCGCGGCTGCGGGCGAGGACCGCCCGGACCTCGTCGGCGAAGCCTCGGGTGGTCAGGCAGGCGCGCAGTTCGTCCGGCCAGCGCACATGGGCGAGCCCGAGCCGCTCCAGGTCCGGCTGGCCCGCGAGCAGCTCGCGCACGGCCACGTCCTGCTCGGGACCGGACAGCAGCCGCAGCGGCTCCACGAACAGTTCGCTGTCCTGGTGGGCGCGGACCAGGGCGTAGCAGAACGAGTGGAAGGTGGTCGCCCGGGGCGCTCGCGCGGCACCGGTGCGCAGCGCCATACGGTCCCGCAGTTCCACGGCCGCCTTGCGGCTGAACGTCAGCACCAGCATCCGCGCGGGATCCACGCCCCGGGTGATCCGCTCGGCCACGGACTCGACCAGCGTGGTGGTCTTTCCGGTGCCCGGACCTGCGAGGACGAGCAGCGGGCCGGTGCCGTGGTCAACCACGGAGCGCTGTGCGGCGTCCAGACGAGGGGGGTCCGTCCTGGCCGGCGGGGTACGGATCAGTCGGTAAGCGCCACGACTCCCCTGCCGCGCCTGGGGGTGCGGCAGTCGCCTGGTGGAGAAAGAGGAGCTCACGTGGTTCGCCGGTCCTGGTGGGTGTGCTGGTGGGCTGGCCATCGCGCGTGGAGGGCGGTGACGGCGGGATGAGGGGGACGTGTGCAGCCGACGCTACGCCGAGGGATCCGGCGGAAGCAGGGCTTCCGATTCATCCCTCGGGGCGCTCGCGTCACCCGCGCCCCTCGACTCACGAACGTACGTCATGCCACGGACGTGCCCTTGGTCCCCCGTACGGATCACGGGTCACACGAGGGCCCGTCCGATGGCGGAAGCTGTCAGGTGTGACCATCCGCGCGTTCGCCGCCGTCCCATCGCGCCCGTCTCATGTCGAGGCGCGGCAGGTGTCCCTCGGTGGTCCGGCCGGCCTCCTTCAGCGGCGTGCTCTCGGCCCGGTAGTGGCCGAGCGCCCGCAGTTCGTGCCCGGGGAGCAGGACACCGTCCGCGCGGACGACACGCCACCACGGAACGGCTCCGCCGTACAGGGCCATCACCCGGCCGACCTGTCTCGGGCCGCCCTCCTGGAGCCACTCGGCGACGTCCCCGTACGTCATGACGCGCCCCGGCGGGATCAGTTCGGCCACCTCGAGGACCCGCTCGGCGTACTCGGGCAGCGTGTCCGCGTACTTCGGGCGGGCGTCCTCCGGAAGGCTCTCCTCGCTCATCCGCCCCATCCTGCCCCACCCCACCGACAATGTGACGGGCCCGCGACGGTGCGTGGCCCTCGCCCCGCGGTGGCGCTTCCGGCAGACTGTGCGCCCCCGCATTTGCACCCTGACGCCCCCATGTGTCGGTGGGGCATGCCACCATCGTGCGGGCGGTGACCGTTGATACGAGATCAAGAAGAGACGATGAAGCAGCAGGGTGCGCACCCTGAGGATGCGGAGAGCACCTCTGAGGCTTCGTCGCGCCCGGACACCGCCGACGACAGGAAGGGCGCCGCCACGAACGACGCCGACGGGCCCGCCGAGCACGACGAGGTGCGCGCCGACGAGGTGGAGGGCGACGAACCGCTGCTCCCCGCGCGCGTGCACCGCCCCTCCGACCTCATGCGGCTGCTGGTGGGTGTCCTCGCGGTGGCGGTGCTGATCGCCATCGCCGCGTTCGCGCACGGCACCACCTCGGGCCTCGAACAGGACATCAGCAAGGGCACCGGACAGGCGCCCGACCTGCTCATCAAGATCGCGGGACTGGCCTCCAGCATCGCGATCCTGCTGGTGCCGGTGGCCTTCGCGATCGAACGGCTGATCAAGCGCGACGGGCTGCGGATCGCCGACGGCGTGCTCGCCGCCGTCCTCGCGCACGGTGTGACGCTCGCCACCGACCTCTGGGTCGCCCAGGCCGCCCCCGACTCGATCCAGGAGGCGCTCACCCAGCCCTCCCCCGGCGACCTCAACGCCCTCACCGACCCGGTGCACGGCTATCTGGCCCCGGTCATCGCGTACATGACCGCGGTCGGCATGTCCCGCCGGCCGCGGTGGCGCGCGGTGCTGTGGATCGTGCTGCTGCTGGACGCCTTCTCGATGCTCGTCACCGGGTACACCACCCCGTTCTCGATCATCCTCACGGTGCTGATCGGCTGGAGCGTGGCCTACGGCACGCTGTACGCGGTCGGCTCGCCCAACGTCCGTCCCACCGGCCGGACGCTGATGGCGGGCCTGCGGACCGTCGGCTTCCATCCCGTGAGCGCGGCCCGGGACGAGACCGCGGACCACAGCGACAGCGGCGACCGCGGCCGGCGCTACTTCGTCACCCTGGAGGACGGCCCCCCGCTGGACGTCACGGTCGTCGACCGTGAACAGCAGGCACAGGGCTTCTTCTACCGCGTGTGGCGCAATCTGACGCTGCGCGGCTTCGCCACCCGCCGCAGCCTGCAGTCGCTGCGCCAGGCGCTGGAGCAGGAGGCGCTGCTCGCCTACGCGGCCATCGCGGCCGGGGCGAACGCGCCCAAGCTGATCGCGACCTCCGAGCTCGGCCCCGACGCGGTGATGCTGGTCTACGAGCACAGCGGCGGACGCACCCTGGACTCCCTCGCCGACGAGGAGATCACCGACGAACTGCTGCGCAACACCTGGCACCAGGTACAGGCGCTGCAGTCCCGGCGCATCGCGCACCGCCGGCTCGCGGGTGACGCGATTCTGGTGGATCGTTCCGGCACGGTCATCCTCACCGATCTGCGCGGCGGTGAGATCGCGGCCGGCGAGCTGCTGCTCCGCATGGACATCGCCCAGCTCGTGACCACGCTCGGCCTCCGGGTGGGCGCCGAACGCGCCGTCGCCTCGGCGGTCGGCGTCCTCGGCCCCGACGCCGTGGCCGACTGTCTGCCGATGCTCCAGCCCATCGCGCTGACGCGCTCCACACGCGCGACGCTGCGCAGGCTCGCCCGGGAGCGCGCGGAGCGCGAGCGCGAGGCGGTCCTGGAGGCATCCCGGCAGGCCAAGCACACGCGCGTGGAGGCCGCCACCGAGGAGACCGGGCCCGTCGTCCTGGAGAAGGCCGCCAAGAAGGCCGTACGCGCCCAGGAGCGGGCCGAGAAGCGGGCCATCGACGAGGCCATCGAGGAAGCGCGCGAAGAGGACCTGCTCACCCAGATCCGACACGAGGTACTGCGGATCAGGCCGCAGGCCCCGGTCGAACCGGCCCGGCTGGAGCGGGTCCGGCCACGCACCCTGATCAGCTTCATCGCCGGTGCCATCGGCGCGTACTTCCTGCTGACGCAGCTCACCCACATCGAGTTCGGTCCGCTCGTCGCCAACGCCGAGTGGGGCTGGGTCGCCGCGGCCGTGCTGTTCTCCGCGGCCAGCTACTTCGCGGCGGCGATGGCGCTGCTCGGGTTCGTGCCGGAGCGGGTGCCGTTCATGCGCACGGTGGGGGCGCAGGTCGCCGGGTCCTTCGTGAAGATCGTCGCCCCCGCCGCGGTCGGCGGGGTCGCCCTCAACACCCGGTTCCTGCAACGCGCGGGCGTGCGGCCGGGGCTGGCGGTGGCGAGTGTGGGCGCGTCGCAGTTGTTCGGGCTCGGCTGCCACATCCTGATGCTGCTGTCCTTCGGCTATCTGACCGGTACGGAGAAGACACCGTCGCTGTCGCCGTCCCGGACGGTCATCGCGGGGCTGCTGACGGTCGCGGTGCTGGTGCTCGTGGTGACCTCGGTGCCGTTCCTGCGGAAATTCATCGTCACGCGCGTGCGGTCGCTTTTCGCGGGCGTGGTGCCGCGCATGCTCGATGTGCTCCAGCGGCCCCAGAAGCTGATCACGGGCATCGGCGGGATGCTGCTGCTGACGGCGTGCTTCGTGATGTGCCTGGACGCGTCGATCCGCGCGTTCGGCAACGAGCAGACGTCCATCAGCATCGCCAGTGTCGCCGTGGTCTTCCTGGCGGGCAACGCGCTCGGCTCCGCCGCCCCGACGCCGGGCGGTGTGGGAGCGGTCGAGGCGACCCTGACGGTCGGTCTGATCGCCGTCGGCCTGCCCAGCGAGGTCGCCGCCCCCTCGGTCCTGCTGTTCCGGCTGCTCACCCTGTGGCTGCCCGTCCTGCCGGGCTGGCTCGCCTTCAACCACCTCACCCGCAAGGGCGCGCTCTAGCACGGCCCCTGCCCCCGTACCTCGTACGGACCGTGCCCCGAGCGTCCCGTCGTGCGCGACCGCAGGATGGGATCATGCCGAACCCCTCCCGCCTGCGGGCCGCCGTCCTGACCGCCTCCGCCGTGCTGCTCTCCTCGCTGCTGGCGGGATGCGGGGACGACTCCGAGGACGAGGATCTGACGGCCCAGAAGCTGAGCTGGAAGGACTGCCCGGCCCCCTCCCGGGCGGAAGGCGGCGGCTCCGCCCCCTCTCCGCTGCCCAACGGCGACGAGTGGCAGTGCGCCACCATGAAGGCCCCCCTGGACTGGGACGAGCCCACGGGCGACACGATCGGTCTCGCGCTGATCCGCGCGGAGGCCAGCGGCGACGAGAGCAAGCGCATCGGCTCGCTGCTGTTCAACTTCGGCGGGCCCGGCGGCTCGGGCGTCACCACCCTGCCCGCCTTCGGCCAGGACTACGCGAAACTGCGCACCCGGTACGACCTGGTCAGCTTCGACCCGCGCGGGGTCGGCCGCAGCGCCCCCGTGCGGTGCCAGGACGACCAGCAGCTCGACGCCTACTTCCAGCAGGACGGCACCCCCGACGACGCCGCGGAGCGCGCCGAGCTGCTGGACAACACCAAGGAGTTCAACGCGGCCTGCGAGAAGAACTCCGAGAAGATGCTGCCGCGGGTGCGCACCACCGACGCCGCCCGCGACCTGGACCTGATGCGCCAGGTCCTCGGCGACGCCAAGCTGCACTACTTCGGCATCTCCTACGGCACCGAACTCGGCGGCGTGTACGCGCACCTGTTCCCCAAGCGCGTCGGCCGGGCCGTCTTCGACGCGGTCGTCGACCCGACGCAGAACCCCGAGCAGGGCTCGCTGGGCCAGGCCAAGGGGTTCCAGCTGGCGCTCGACAACTTCGCCGAGGACTGCACCTCGAAGGTCGAGGACTGCCCGATCGGGGACAGCGCACAGGACGTGAAGGACCGTATCGCCAAGCTGCTGGCGGACCTCGACGCAAAGCCGCTGCCGGGCATCTTCCCGCGCGACCTGACCCAGACCGCCGCGACCAACGGCATCGCGCAGGCGCTGTACTCACAGGACTTCTGGGAGTACCTCACCGAGGGACTGCAACAGGCGTACGACGGTGACGGCCGGATCCTGATGCTGCTGTCCGACTCGATGAACGGCCGCAGCGAGAACAGCGAGTACAGCAACATCACCGCGGCCAACGTGTCCATCAACTGCGCCGACGACAAGCCGCGTTACACCGCCGCGTACGTGCGGTCGAAGCTGCCCGAGTTCCGGGCCGCCTCGGAACTGTTCGGCGACTTCCTGGCCTGGGGCATGGTCTCCTGCACCGACTGGGCCGTGGCCGGCGCCGCCGACCACCCCGACGTGAGCGCACCGGGGTCGGCGCCGATCCTCGTGGTGGGCAACACCGGCGACCCGGCCACGCCGTACGAGGGGGCACGGAAGATGGTGCAGGCGCTCGGCCCGGGCGTGGGTGTCGAGCTGACGTACAAGGGCCAGGGGCACGGCGCCTACGACTCCAAGAACAAGTGTGTGCAGAGCGCGGTGGACGGCTACCTGCTGGACGGAAAGGTGCCCGCGACCGGGACCGTCTGCTCCTGAAGCCACTCCACGGACTGCACAAACATGCAGGTCAGAAGGTTATCCACAGGCTGGAGCGGGTCCGGGGCACTCCGCCTACTATGGCTTGACCGCCATCCGCCGCACGGTGCGGACGGCCTGCGAGGGGGGTAGTGCACATGGTGCGTTTCGTACGGTGGGCGGCGCTGACCGCCGCCACCGCGCTCCTGGTCACGGGCTGCAGCTCGGGGAGCGACGGGGACAGTGACAGCAAGGGCGAGGAGACCGGCAGCACGACACCGTCGGCTCCTTCCTCCGGCTCCGCGGCGCCGCTTCCGGCCTCCCTGACCTCCCAGAAGCTGGACTGGGAGGAGTGCGAGGCCACCGAGGACTCGGCGGCGCCGGGCGGCGACTGGCAGTGCGCGACGCTCGAGGTGCCGCTGGACTGGGCCGAGCCGGAGGGCCAGACGATCGGGGTCGACCTGATCCGCTCCAAGGCGACCGGGGACGACCGCATCGGCTCGCTGCTGTTCAACTTCGGCGGGCCCGGTGGCTCCGGCATCTCGATGATGCCGTACTACAGCTCGACCGTGTCCACGCTGCACAAGCGCTACGACCTGGTCAGCTTCGACCCGCGCGGGGTCGCCGCCAGCGAGGGGGTGCGCTGCCGCGGTGACAAGGAGATCCAGGCCGCCGAGGCGCTGGACGCCACCCCGGACACCGCGGCCGAGGAGAGGGCGTACCTGAAGGACGCCGCCGACTTCGGCAAGGGCTGCGCCAAGTCGGCCGGGAAGCTGATGGCCCATGTGTCGACCACCGACACCGCCCGCGACATGGACCTGATGCGCCAGGTCCTCGGCGACGCCAAGCTGCACTACTTCGGCATCTCCTACGGCACCGAACTCGGCGGTGTCTACGCCCACTTGTTCCCGGAGAACGTGGGGCGGCTGGTCCTCGACGCCGTGGTCGACCCGAGCGCCGACACCGTGGACCACGCCAAGAACCAGGCCCGGGGCTTCCAGCGGGCGCTGAACAACTACCTGAAGTCCACCGGGCAGGACCCCGAGGAGGGCTCGCGGAAGATCGCGGATCTGCTGGAGCGGATCGACGCGGACCCGCTGCCGACGTCGTCGAAGCGGAAGCTGACCCAGACGCTGGCCGTCACCGGCATCGTGCTGCCGCTGTACAGCGAGTCCAACTGGCCGACGCTGACCAGCGCGCTGGAGGCGGCGGAGGCGGGCGACGGCTCGGAGCTGCTGACGCTCGCCGACAGCTACAACGAGCGTGACGCGTCGGGGAGCTACGGCACGACGACCCACTCGCAGCGGGTCATATCGTGCTTGGACGCCAAGCAGCGGCCGACCGTCGCGCAGACGAAGAAGCTGCTGCCCGAGTTCGAGAAGATCTCGCCCGTCTTCGGGACGTTCCTGGGCTGGGACACGGCCGGCTGGTGCCACGAGTGGCCGGTGCCCGGCCAGCACGACGACCCGGAGGTGAGTGCGCCGGGTGCGGAGCCGGTCCTGGTGATCGGCAACACCGGCGACCCGGCGACCCCGTACGAGGGCGCCCGGAAGATGGCGGACGAACTCGGCGAGGGTGTCGGCGTGGTGCTCACCTGGAAGGGCGAGGGCCACGGTGCCTACGGCAGCGGCAGCGACTGCGTCGACTCCACGGTGGACGGCTACCTGCTGTCGGGCACCGTCCCGAAGGACGGCAAGGTCTGCTCATGACGACGGCGGGGGCCCCGGACACCCTGGGCGTCCGGAGCCCCCGCCGTGACGGAGAAGGAAGGTCAGTAGACCGGCTTCTCCGGTTCGATCTGGTTGACCCAGCCGATCACGCCGCCGCCGACGTGGACCGCGTCGGAGAAGCCCGCGGACTTCAGGACCGCGAGGACTTCCGCACTGCGGACACCCGTCTTGCAGTGCAGGACGATCTTCTTGTCCTGCGGGAGGCCCTCGAGGGCGGTGCCCATCAGGAACTCGTTCTTCGGGATCAGCTTGGCGCCCGGGATGGAGACGATCTCGTACTCGTTGATCTCACGGACGTCGATGATCTCGATGTTCTCGCCGTCGTCGATCCACTCCTTGAGCTGCTTGGGAGTGATCGTCGAGCCGGCGGCCGCTTCCTGGGCCTCCTCGGAGACGACGCCGCAGAAGGCCTCGTAGTCGATCAGCTCGGTGACGGTCGGGTTCTCGCCGCAGACCGCGCAGTCCGGGTCCTTGCGGACCTTCACCTGGCGGTACTGCATCTCCAGGGCGTCGTAGATCATCAGTCGGCCGACCAGCGGCTCACCGGTGCCGGTGAGGACCTTGATGGCCTCGGTGACCTGGATGGAGCCGATGGACGCGCACAGCACGCCCAGCACGCCGCCCTCGGCGCAGGAGGGGACCATGCCCGGCGGCGGGGGCTCCGGGTAGAGGCAGCGGTAGCAGGGGCCGTGCTCGGACCAGAACACCGAGGCCTGGCCGTCGAACCGGTAGATCGAGCCCCACACGTACGGCTTGTTCAGCAGCACGCAGGCGTCGTTCACCAGGTAGCGGGTGGCGAAGTTGTCGGTGCCGTCGACGATGAGGTCGTACTGGCTGAAGATGTCCATCACGTTGTCGGCCTCGAGCCGCTCCTCGTGAAGGACCACGTTCACGTACGGGTTGATGCCCAGCACGGAATCGCGCGCGGACGCGGCCTTGGAGCGGCCGATGTCCGCCTGGCTGTGGATGATCTGGCGCTGCAGGTTCGACTCGTCGACCTCGTCGAACTCCACGATGCCGAGGGTGCCGACGCCCGCGGCGGCCAGGTACATCAGCGCCGGCGAGCCCAGGCCGCCGGCGCCCACACAGAGCACCTTGGCGTTCTTCAGCCGCTTCTGCCCGTCCATGCCCACGTCGGGGATGATCAGGTGGCGGGAGTACCTGCGGACCTCGTCTACGGTGAGCTCAGGAGCTGGCTCGACCAGGGGTGGCAGCGACACGGGGGCTCCGTTGGTCGGTTCATCACTACGGTTGTTCTCTCCGTAACAGTGCCATGGCCTTTTTCATTCCGAGACACCTGTTCCGATCCGCGAGACGATGTCGTCCCAGTAGCCGGGCAGGGTGGCCCAGGGGTCGGTGTTTCCGCCGCCGTCGGTGCGGTCGGTGAACCAGAGGGTGGCGGCGCCCTGCCAGCGGGCGATGCGCAGCGCCTCCTCCAGGTGGCCGTGGGGCACTCCGTGGACGAAGTGGCAGAAGCGGTCGGCGGGGTAGTCGGCGGTCCACTCCGCCACCTGCGACCAGCGGTAGTCGCTCCAGGGGCCGGAGAAGGTGACCAGCTGGTCGGCGTGCTCGGCGTAACCGGGATACGGGTGGGTGCCGTGGCCGAGGACGATATGGGCGTCGTCGCGCAGCGCCCGCAGGGTGGTGGCCGTGCGCCGGATCTCCGGGAGCGCCGTCCGCTCCGTGGGACAGCGGTCCAGCAGGAAGCCGTCGACCTGGTACCAGTCGAGATAGCGGTGGGCCTCGGAGATCACCTCCCCGAAGGAGCGGGCGCCGTAGGTGCTGTCCAGGCGCCCGAGGAGCCGGACACCGGCGTTGCGCAGCCGTGCCGCCGCGGCGAGGCAGTGCGGGTCGGGGCGGCTGCCGGGACCGTCGGCCACGTCGAGCGCGGCCCAGTGGACGGGGGTGCCGGGCCGGACCAGTTCGGCCCACTCGGCCGGAGCGACGAGGGGGTGGGCGAGACCGGGGACACCGAGCCCGGCGCGCAGGTCGGTGTGGGCGGTGCCGGATGCGGTGCTGGTCAGATGCGGCATGCCGCCTCCATCCAGATGTCGGCGAGGGACTCTTCGAGGTTGATCCGGGGCCGCCAGCCGAGCCGGTCGCGTGCGGTGCGCACATCGGCCTGCTGCCAGCTGCCGCAGCCGTCCGGGTACGGGTACGCGACGGGGGCCGCGTGGTCCGATTCGGAGCGGGGGTGTCCGATGGTCGCCCGCAGCGGGCCCGGGGGGCCGTCGAGTTCGTGGAGGGCGCCGCCGTATCCGGCCACGCGGGCGAGGACCGCGGCGGCGTCGCGCAGGCGGACCGCGCGGCCGGAGCCGATGTTGATGACGCCCTGGGCGGCGGAGAGGGAGGCGGCGTGCACGGCGCGGGCGACATCGCGTACGTCGACGAAGTCGCGCTGGGCGCCGAGCCCGCCGAGCTTCAGCTCACCGTCGCCGGACTGCATCGCGCGGCGCATGGCCTCCGCGAGCCGCCCGAGCGGCGATCCGGCGGGGGTGCCGGGGCCGGCCGGTGAGAAGACGCGCAGCACCACGGCGTCCAGGCCGGAGCCGAGGACGAGTTCGGTGGCGGCGAGTTTGCTCACGCCGTACGGGCCGCCGGGGCGCGGGACGGCGTCCTCGGCGGTGGAGGAGCCGGGCTGGCTGGGGCCGTACTCGGCACCGCAGCCGATCTGCACCAGACGGGCGCCGCAGCCGCTGCGGCGCAGGGCCTCGCAGACGGTGGCGACGGCGACGGTGTTGTGGCGGGTGAGTTCGCGGGCGCCGCCCCGGGTGGCGCCGGCGCAGTTGATGACGACGCCCGGGTGGACCGCGTCGAGGAAGCGGGTGAGGGCACCGGGGCTGCCGGACGCGAGGTCGAAGCGGACGTCGGCGTCGTCGCCGCGGCCGAGGGCGGTGAGCTGGACGGCGGGGTCGGCGAGCAGGCGGTCGGCGACGAACCAGCCGAGGTAGCCGTTGGCTCCGATCAGCAGGACTCTCATCGCGCGGCTCCCGTGGCCGAGGGTTCGGGTCGGGAGGTGATCATGTGCGGTTCTCCTTCGGAGGGATGGTCCGGTGCCTTGGGCGGCCGTCGCGCGTGGGGGGACGCCCGCTCGCTCGCGGCCGGCGCGTCAGCACGGCGCGTCCGGCGTGGCGTGGGCCGAGGCCCGGGTCAGGGTGCGGGAGGAGTGGATGAGCAGGGTCAGGGCGCCCGCGCCGCAGACGAGCGCGGGGACGGCGCCCGGTCCCCAGGCCGTGGCCAGAGACTCCACGGGGGTGGCCAGGAAGCCGCAGCCGGGGAGGCGGGCGAGGAACACCGAGGCGAGGGCCAGCGCCTCGGCGGTCGCGGCGGCGCCGAGGACCACCGCGGGGGCATGGGTGAAGCCGTGGGCGGCGAGGAGCCGGCCGAGCAGCAGGAGGGCGCCCAGGGTGAGGACCTGGGGGTGGGCAGCGGGCTCGTCCAGGGCGGCGCCGGTCAGGGCCGCGAGGGCGGTGAGGGAGGCCAGGTACAGGGCGAACGTGCCGAGGAGCAGGGGCTGTACGGAGGTGGCGTACTCCTCCAGGCCCCGGCTGGCCGCGAGTCTGCGGCGGGCGCGGACGGTGAAGAGGTGGGCGCACCAGGTCGCGGGGGCGAAGGAGAGCGTGAGGGCGAGGACACCGGTGACGGCCAGCGGCCACGCGCCGTCCGGGGTGCCGGTGGGCAGGGTCGCGGGGCCGTCGGCGAGGGCCGCGCCGAGCAGTCCGTCGCCGAGGGCCGCGTAGCCGGTCAGCCAGCAGAACCAGGCCGCGGTGGGGCGCTGGACGCGGTCGGTGACCCGCAGCGGGCCGCGGGACACGGCGAGGCGCAGCACCACGGCCCCGACCAGGACGCCCACCACGGCGACGATCAGGCGTGCCTGACCCTCGGTGAGCCGCAGGGCGGTCACCGCCGCCGCGCACAACGCCCCGGGGAGCAGCGCGAGGACGACCCAGTCGGCCCGGACCCGGTTGGTGCTCGGGGCCGTGGAGCGCTCCGGCGCGTCCCCGTCGTGGGGCATGCGCGCGTACATCTCCTCGGCCAGGGAGAAGACGTCACGGTGGCGGAAGCGTGCCGCGGTGCGGTCGGTGACGCCGTGCGCCTCCAGGCCCGCGGCGATCTCCAGCGGGTCCACGGCCCGTTCGCACAGCTCGCGATGCCGGTGCATCAGCGCCTTGACGGGATCGACGCCGGTGCGACGGGGGCGGCGCTCCGACACGGGCGCCGAGCCGGGCTCCCCGACTCCCGGCACTCCGGTTTCCAAGGCATCGGTTTCCAGCACACCGGCTTCCAGCACAGCGGCAGCCGGTACGCGGGTTTCGAGCTCATCGGTCCCCGGTACGCCGCTTCCCAGCACATCGGCTGCTGCCGGTACGCCGCTTCCCGGCACACCGGCCCCCGCCACGCCGGTTCCCGGCACAT